>JAZFXR010000119.1:0-3224 GCA_036448835.1 Dehalococcoidia bacterium
AGGAAAGCTGGAGGGACAATGATGACAAGACCAATTGATTTATTGAGGCAAGGGAAGAAAGATGAGCTCTGGCAGATGTGCTGCGGCTTCATAGATCTCAATCTGGAACAGTTTATGGCTGTTCAGAAGAGATTGTTACTGGAGCAAATCGAGTTACTGAAAAAGTGCGAGCTGGGCAGGAAGGTGTTGCGTGGCGCCGTGCCTGAAACAATTGAAGAATTTCGAGAACAGGTACCTCTAACCACCTACGGCGATTATCTACCGGAGCTTGCGGAAAAGAGGGAGGACTTGTTGCCAACCAGGATTGCCAGGTGGGTGCGCACTTCGGGCCACACCGGCCAGTATGACATTAAATGGATACCCGTTTCACAGGAATTCCTTGACGAGTACGAGAAGGCAGCCACAGGTGTGTTGTTATTCACTATGTGCGACAGGCGGGGCGACACTTCCAAGGTCAGGGAACATCTCAAGGTATTATACACGGTCGGTCCTCCTGAATATGGAAGTGGCCTGGGTGTTCAGTTGACACAGAAAGCGGTTAATTACGATTTGCTACCTTCCGATCGCGACAGAATGACATCATTTCGCGAAGTAATCCAGGCCGGGTTCAAGGAAGCCTTGTTTCGAGGACTTGATGGATTTGGTGGGTTATCTTCTGTCCTGGTGGCCGTGGGTGAGCAGCTCCAGCAGCAGTCGGGTAAAATAAAGATTACCTCATTGTTATCTCACCCCAGTGCCCTTTTTCGTGTAACTAAGGGACTGATTAAGAGCAAGCTGGCCGGGCGTGCTTTGCTGCCTAAAGACTTGTGGTCTATCAAGTTTATTGGTGGTGGTGGTGCAGACTGCGCCATTTTCGGGAAGAGGGTCGAAGAACTATGGGGGCGACATCCTTTGGAGGCCTACGGTGGTTCAGAAGGCGGAATGTATGCTACTCAAACCTGGGATTACGAGGGCATGACTTTTGTCCCCACTCTTAATTTCTTTGAGTTCATCCCGGAAAGGGAATGGTTCAAGTGGCAAATGGACCATTCCTATCAACCGAAAACCGTTCTGCTTGATGAAGTGGAAACTGGGAAGGTTTACGAGATAGTTATCACCAATTTTCATGGTGGTATCATGACCAGGTACCGACCCGGTGATCTGATAAAAATAAGCTCATTGCGAAACGAAAAACTCAATATCGACATTCCTCAAATGATATTCCATAGCCGAGCTGATGACCTCATCGACATCACGGGTTTTGGTCACCTGACGGAAAGGATAATCTGGGAGGCAATTGAAGGCGCTGGCGTTCCTTATACCGATTGGACAGCACGCAAAGAAACAAAAGAGGGCAAACCCATTCTGCATCTCTACATTGAACCCAAAGATGAATTCATTGCCGGCGAGCAAGCTGTAGCATCAGAAATATATGATGAACTCATAAAACTGGATAGTGTGTATCATTATAATATCTACGATGCTTACGGCGATCCCGAGACTGTGCTCGGTATGAAACCCGTAGAAGTGAGTTTCCTTCCCCGGGGTACCTTCATCCGTTACATAACTGAACGACAGGCTACGGGAGCCGCCCTGGGGCACTTGAAACCACCGCACATAAACCCTTCGGAAAAAGTCCTCTCCTTACTTGGAGTTCCCAGTGTTGGGGTTGAGGTCGAGGTTGAGGCTGTGCCAACAACAGAAGCTGAACGCACGACCGCCTGAGGACAGCAGCACAGATCGGTAAGTGTTAGCCCATTGCCAGAGAAAGGTCTTTGACCTTGGCTTTCAATTATCAGTTTGAGTCCCTCCCAAATCTTCCCCATCGCCCGGAATCACAAAGGCAAATCTTAAGGCTGGACTAGAGTCAAAGCATCATAACTGGAAATACATGGTACTTTTTGGGGTGAACGATAGTCCTGTTGACAGTTCATAGCCTTGCGACAATAATAGATTACCTATTATAGAGGTATAGTGGTTGATGCTATGAATAGTCATGCCTTGATTCCTTTGATTGCCACTGTGGCTTATATCCCGTTACTGGTTATTGTATTGCTAAGCCGCCCCTGGCAACCACGACAGAGGCTCTTTTTCCTTTTCCTGGTTCCTGCCATGCTTTGGAGTGCAACCGACATATTCTTCCGCAGTGATCTCTTTAATGACGAACAGCAGAAGCTCCTCATGGTCAAGATTGTCCTCTTTTGTGCTGTCTGGATGTGCATTCAATACCGTTATTTCGTGCAGTCTTTCCACAAATCGGATGTGGCTAGAAAGCCTTTCGTCTACATTATCCTGGCGGTGTTCCTTGGGTTGCTGATAGCACCAAACCTTATCCCATATGGGCTGCCTGGTATGGAGCAAGGTATTACTTTTACGAGGCTCAACGGGGATATCGTCAACATGCATATTAATTACGGTCCTTTTATCTATGCAATTGCTGTTGTTTTTCTTGTTATCTACGCCAAGGATGGGTACAAACTTATACGTAAACTCAAGTTCTCTGATAATGTTGAGGAGCGCAACCAGATTATCTACCTATTTGTCGGGCTTGCCTGTCTGGCCATTTTTGGCATCCTCACTTTCCGGTTCTCTGCAGAAGGAACCCCTATTGGCCATATTGGTAATTTTCTGAATGCCTGCATCTTAGCCTATGCTCTCGTGACCTTCCGTTTACTGGATATCCGGGTTGTGTTCCGCCGGGCCATCATTAACCTGGTCCTCTACGGAACCGGTATCGGCACAGTGTTACTGCTATTCTGGCTGGCCTATCGATACACGGGCTTTGAGCTTAATCTTGTTTCTTTCATGATAACCATAACTGTGGGAATTTCAGTCGTTCTCTACTTGGCTCATAAGTTTGGTGCCCCCTGGCGAACGAGAATAGAGAAGATGTTTATAGGAGAAAGATACGATTATCGTAAGCAGTTATCCCAGTTTATCAACACAATGCAGAGTGTTTCCGACATGGAACAGTTTGGAAGCGATTTCGTGCACTTTGTCTCTCAATCTATTGGTTGCAGCAGAGCTTGTCTGCTATTACCACAAGCCGAAGATGGCACTTATGTCTCCAGATTTACGTATCCACCTGTCGACAATAGTCCCATAAGTGCATTGAAACTAAGGGCAGATAATCCTATTTTGTTCTGGCTAAAAAGAGAGAGAGCCCTACTGCCAGAGAGGGATATCAATATCCATCCTGAATTCAAATCTATATGGCAGGAAGAAAGGGATAAGATTCAATTGGC
>JAZFXR010000120.1:0-4323 GCA_036448835.1 Dehalococcoidia bacterium
TTCCTTGGGCATCCATACTATTCTGGCCAGCCCACCATCTGCCTGTATGAATTTAGAAGATCTTAGTTGCTCCAGTCCAGTGCCCAATCTCCCTTCTATTTGTTTTCCACCGGAAGTCTCACCGGCCATGTGGGAAAATGTTTCTCCAACCACAGTTTCGCCCTTGTATTCTCTGTGTACTACACCAAAGGCGTCCGTTTCAGGAATGTAATATACAATTGCTTCGAAGCAGCCACAAGATGTATGAGGGTATTCAAATGCACTATATAGATAAACTCTGTCGTAGTTACCCAAAGACTTTTCAGCTTCAATTGCATTAACCCCTGCATATTCACCTTTTATAGCATCTATAAGCTCTCCCTTGGGTATAGCAAATATAGGCCCTTCAGGGTCAATCTTGGCAGCAGCTCTGCCGTCAAACCAATTAATGGCGCCGCAATTGGCAATCCGGTTTGGGGCTATGATGGAAATATGGGTAGGAGCAAAACTCTGACATAAGGTACAACCATAGAAAGTATCCACATCCTCATCTTTTAGAGCCCTTGCCCGTTCATCCCTGGCGGCATAAACTTCCAAAGCATGGGGAAGAAGCTCTGCTACCTTCTTTTCATCGGTAACAATAGTGACCTGGATGCTCTCGATGATTGGCATTTCTGATGTATAAAGCAGGATATAAATTTCTCCCAATTCCCGCAGGGAAGTAAACCCCTTTTTATAGGCGTCCTTATTTATCCTCATCCATACATCCTGCCGTTGATTCATGTGATACCAGCCCTCAATCATGTTGGTGAACATATGAATCCTTCTCTCGATGACTGCTTCGGCATCCTTGTCCAGTTCCCCTCCCGCAACATCTACCAGAACGGCAATAGAATAGCTACCACCGCCTTTCTCTTCGTCGTAAGGTGCCAAATCACCGAGGTCGGGGCCGATGATTTCTACTTTCTCATTCTCTATTTCATCAGGACTTTTAACTGTTGCTAGTTCAAACTTATGTCCTACTTTTGGCCCACCGAACTCGATATAGAGGCCTTCCTTTCTTATCACCTCGCCTTCATATTGAGGTCCCATATCTGCATGAAATTCGCCTTCCATTTTCCTTTAGTCTCCTTTCTTTAAATTGGTAATTAAGCTTTCTAAGAATTCGAGCCACTTCGCATCCTTCTTAAAATTGGGGAGTGAGTAGTTAGCATGGGGAAAGTAATGCTTGCAAAGCGTCATGGTTTTTAGGTGAGGCGCGAAGTGCTTGAGTGTTGAAAGGCCCTGGTTGCCAAGATCCGACCGTATGCCGAAGAACATCACAAGGTCGTGATTTCCTTCCTTCTTGACCCCCTGCCAGTCAGGGTCTTTAAGGGCGTTCACTATCTCGACGGTATCATAAACGCTATCTGGCTGTACTCCCAACTCCACGATCTTCCCTTTGGTTTGGGCTGTCGCACATATTGGAATGTTGCAGGCTTTAGCGATATCCAAGGCATATGACATAAGAATTTTGCCATCAGCCGTAGATGCCAGCAAGAGAGGTCCCACTACAAGAAGCGGCCTTTTAGCCTTCTTAATCAGATCGGCATACTCCGCAGCGTCTTCGATCAACCTGGCCGATTTGATTCCCGTTAAGACATTCACTCTGTGGCGTGGTATTACTGCACTCATTTTCTCCTCCTTTTAAGCCATTTTCCCTGTTACTAGTGTATCACTGCATCCACAGGAACTTTAGTGGGATAGGTGCCGATAAGGGTAGGCAATCCAATAGGCTCCCTGGGCTGCCAGCCGATCTCCTGTAAGTGTGCTCGCACTTCCTTTTTGTAGACCAGTGGAATATCGGCATCCCTGCGGACAAAGAGGTGAATATCTTCAGGAAGCCCAGCCCCGATGTATTTCTTGTACAGGGAAATATAATGATTCAGTTTTATGGCTCTTCCCTGAGGAGTATCGTTTCTTCTTATGCAAAGCTTGGCCATCATGGGCATAGCTTTTTCTTTCGTTTCACATACATAAGCCAGGTGCTCAGGTGCCGGCTCCACCGTGTCCACAATCTCCTTTTTCCTGGCATCCATAGCCTTCCAGTCGTCCTCTTCTTTCCTGGAGAGATATAGCCTTCGATATTTGGAGGAATGCGGGCCTAAGACCACGGGTATACCCAGTCTGTTGCATCCTGTACCAATGGAGGCAGCCTTCTGTGAGTATGCTCCCCAGGCCACTCCCACAGCGCCTACACGATTGAGGACATAGTCAGCCATTACCTCGTAGTTTCCTCTCAGGGGCAGAGCAGCGAAAATATTAGCTATCTTTATTGCTGCGCCAGTGATATGGCTATTGGCGACACAGGAGCCAACATTCACTACGCCGCCACCTTCAAAGTCAGGAGGGTATTTTTCATAAACTGTCAGGCCATCCTTGTCCTTTTTCATTCCGGCAACCATGGCAGCACAACCCGAGAGAACCACGATATATTTTCTCTTGGCGAATTCATCCACCATGTCGGCAATATCATCTATGTCGGGATAATTGGAGCAGCCAACAATTGCTATTACACCAGGAATAGTCCCTAGAGTGATAGGGGCACCAACATTTCTTATCTCCGTATCCATAACCGGACCACGCCCAGCCCTGCACTTCCAGGTCTCCATGCTTGCTGCTGTCTGCATTATCTTGAAGATAGCAACATTATTGGGACACTCCTCTTCACATTTACCGCAGCCAATACATTGCAGGAATTGCTGTCTTATCAAGTCAAAGTTACCTTTGGCGACCTCAGTTATCCCAGCGCCAATATTAAAGAGGTTGGGGCACACCTGTTCACACATTCCACAGTCGGTACACTTCTTAGCCAGCTCCGTGGCTTCTTTTTCTGTTAACCATTCCTTCTTTCGCTGGGGAGCGATTTCCATAGCGACTTTAACCGCCACCTCCGCTGCTTTGGGGGAGTTCAGGATGGCGAACTGCTCTTTATTATCCACCATGCGTCGTACTATCTCATCTGCATCAAGGTCAGAGGCATCTTCAAGTCCATACATGGCCTTGTCCAGGCAGGCGATAACTGCTGAACCCACTTTGGCTGCCTCTTGAGGCGTATCCGTTCTGATGCACTGCTCGTCAGTCATTATCACATCGGCGATGCCTGACCTCATGAAGAAAAGCGCACGGGAAAGAGGACCAACTATTTTGGCTTTGTCCGAATACCTGGTTGTTTCCAGTGCAGTGCAGCAAAGTCCGCAAACCTCCACCTGGTCTTCAAGGTTGTGTTCCCTGAGGTAGTCAATTACCACTGTCGAGGTAGCCGGGTTATGCCCTGATACCAGGATTACTGGCTTACTCTTATCTATCGCCCCCCATCCCATGTCAACTAGAGCTGTATCAGCAACGGAAGTCGGGTAGCCGAACCCAACGATCTGAGCAATATCGGCCGCTTCCATTCCAACGTGGTCCAGCATACCAGCATGCAGTGCTTTGGACTCATAGTCTAGGGCGCTTCCCTCTTGCCCCGTATGGCAAGAATCAAGAAGATGAGCAATCTCCTTGAATACATACTCTAGAGCTATTTGAAGGTCTCCCAGAGTCTCAGGCTTCAGACCGACAACTGTTCTTATATTTGGTGCTTCGATTTCGATTGATCCGCCTAAGTCTATCTTTTTATCGGAACCGTGCTTTTCAATCAAGAACTCCAGAATGTGTCCACCATGAGCAGCGTGAGCGGAGCACCCCATCAAGCAGGCGAGAAGTACAAACCTGGCTTGTTGGGTAGCTATATCAATACCGCAGGCGCCTCGCCTTCCTTCGGTGAGGTCACACTTACCGTAGGTACAGAAGCAACACAAATCACAGAATGGCGCGTAAAAAGGCGCATATGTTTTCAATAGCCTCATGTCCCATTGTCTGAGGTCAGGGATCTCTGGCATAGGTGTAGGACCTACTGGCTCCCAGTTAATCTCTGCTTTTATCTTTTCATGAATCTCTTCTAATTTGCGTGTTATTTCTTTTACTTGTGCCATTTTTTCACCTCGCTTCTATTGTTTCCTTTATTAATTTCAACGTCTGGGGATGCCTCAACACGATAATATTTGCCCCCGCCAGTAAAAGTGAAAGAGCTGTTATTCCTTCCCAGAGTAATCCTTGTTCCTTGTCTTCCTTAGCCTGTTTTGTCTTCCAGCACTCCCCTCCCAGGTCAGCGATAATGGGCATCATTGTCATATTATCCTTGGTGATTATCCCAATCTGCTTCACCCTTTCCATCAGAGAGTAGCTGTATTCCATGCCGTAGCCTAATGCTGCGGCTTCAGGATCGATAACTATCTTTTCAGCAGGGAAAAACTTGCCAAGTTT
>JAZFXR010000121.1:0-7501 GCA_036448835.1 Dehalococcoidia bacterium
CAATACCTTCTCATCAGGTGCCTCCCACTCACAGAAGTGCTTGTTACCGGAGAAATCGCAGTAACTACATCTCCAGGAGACGCCTTCCGGCACGTAGTTAGGGGCGGCCCTGGCACGTGCAATCAGCTCCTCCTCAGTGAACGTTGCTTTGTGAACAACTAAGAAACGTGGCATTTTCCTTACCTCCTTATGGCTCCCCTAAATCTCTTGAAGTCGGCACAGTGGCTCCGGCAAATCTAGAAATCTATGCTTTTCCCCTCGTATACGTAGCCGAAGAACCTTTGGGTCTCTGCAACACTAGGTATTCTAGGAGAAACGATCAGTGAGCCATCAGCCATGACATTGTCTATTAGCTTCTCCATTACCTTATTGAAGCTATCCAATGGGATACCGGTTTCTTTGATGCTTAGCGGTTGATTAATTTCACGAGCCAGCCCTCGCATAGCTTGCGCCAAAACTGTTGCCGCCTTTTTTCCTCCTGGTACTTCAAGCTTGATAGCGTAAGCTATCTCTGCCCAGAGTTCTTCGCGAGCCTCGCCGATGAACTCGATGGTGTAGGGCAAAAACAATCCTACCGCTCTACCGTGCGGCGTATGGAAAATAGCGCCCAGAGAATGACCAGCAGCATGGGCCATAGATGACAGCGCATTGATGAAACCGATACCTGCGATGCAGCCTGCATTATGCATCTTTTCGCGGGCTTCCATATCGTTCCCATCCTTCACTGCTCGATGAAGGTACTGGAAAACAAGCTGTATAGCTTTGATACAGAGGCCATCGGTGAAGTCATTCTTCCAGGTACATGTATATCCTTCGACTGCGTGGGTCAGCGCGTCCATGCCTGTGTCTGCTGTGATTTGCGGAGGCATTGCCCGTGCCATTTCCGGGTCTACAATGGCAATGTCCGGGACGATCTCTCGATTAATAAGGCTCAGTTTTCTTTGCTCGGCTGTATCTGTGAGCACTACCGCAAAGGTTGCCTCGGCGCCTGTCCCCGAAGTTGTAGCAATGCAGACAAGCTTGCATTTGGCACCCAAACCCAAATCCGAAATGAAGGGGTTTATCTCCTCTGGCTTTATATCTGGTCTCTCATATTGCACCCTCATTGCCTTGGCTGCGTCCATGACCGAGCCTCCACCTACACCAATAACCAAGTCCGGTCCATACTTGTTCATCAGAGCCACTCCCTTCTGCACCGTCTGCAGCGATGGGTCAGGTTCAACCTCATCAAAGACAGTGGCTTGTATCTCCGCCTGGCAAAGTTGTTCCTTAACCTTGTCAACAAGACCCAGCTCCACAATGTTCTTATCTGTAACGATGAACGCCAATTTCCCCTTCAATTCAGCCAAATGGCTCAGTGCATCTTGTCCAAAAACTACGTTGGGAATCACAAAGTACCACATGATTACCTCCTCGCCACAAATTCGTTAAGTTTTTGTGACAACATTACGCCAATAGACAACAGCTGTTGTCAGCCCGCTTGTGGCTTCACGCTACGTAACAGATGGCTAATCAGGGAATACCGTCTCAAATACGGTCATGCAGTTGACCAGTTCCACGGCTGCTCTGGGCATCTTCATGATTTGAGCCATATCACCTTTAACCTTGATCTTGCCAGTCATCATAGACTGGACAGGATCAACTTTTTTGTCCAGTATTTGCTTCATGTTGGTGAACGAGCCAAATATGCGGTATTTCGGAGACCTCTCGTTCTCGTCCGTAATCACGCTAGCCTCGCGGCATTCGCCATGCCAGAGGTCAAGATACACGACATGCCTGTTCTTGTACGATGCATCGGGGTCCACGATAATGTATAAGTCTCCTTCCCAGTTCTTCGCTGCCTCCTTATACGTCTGGCTGGTCTCCAGTGCCTTCTTCAGCGCGTCCACCCACTCTTGCGACCCAAACAAAATAGCCATTTTACCCTCCTCCTGATGAATTTCGCCTGCCAATTATATCATTTCCTGTCTACCCAGGACGCATCAAACGGACACTGCCACCCCCTCCCTAAATAAATGACTTGCATTCAGCAGTCAATGACGGACGGTGCAGACTGCCCTATTTCAGCACCATTATCTTTGAAATCTTGAGCAATAGCAAGGGATTGCCCCGGGACTTCACCTTACCAGTAAGTATGGCCACTACGGGATTGAGTTGGCCAGAACTGATATGCGCCAAATTCTCAAACCCCGCTTCCATGTACGCCGTCGGATTGGCTACAGCATCATTCTGCAACTCAAGTTTCCCTCGATCGAGATGCAGTGTAACAGCTACAGCTGACGTTGACTCCTTGATGACCACGCTTCCTTTCACCTTTTCAACGCTCTTATACCTCTTGGGGTCCTTGAGGTTTGCGTCCATAATCTCCTTGAGCATTGCACCCAGACCGTTCAGTTCTTCACCTGTTTTCACTCCGATTTCAGTCATCTTCGGTATACCTCCCTTCAAGGATGTCTCCTGCAAAATTTCCTCACAGATTTATCCCTTCACGGTGTATTATATTATAATTGTCCTGCCACTTGTGATTGTAGACAGAATCGAACTAAGAACGTTGAGAAATGTCATTGGTTACAGTACGTTTTTATAGTCTGTGGCGTTCTTATATCGGCACAGCTAGCACTACTTTGGAAGCCGACCACATACAAGAGGCGCTAACTCAGCTCGAGGAAAGATTTGGTCCCCTACTCCGGGAAAAACTCGACATTGCTGGGATCCACTTGAATGGGAAGATACAGGACTATTCGCTTATTCTGCTAAACGGTATCACTCTGCGCAATCTTAAGAGCAATAACCTGAAGGAAGGAGATGTGCTCCATATCTTCCCACCTGCCATTGGCGGATAGCAGTTTTGGAATGGCAGGGATGAGCCTCGCTGCCACATCCACATGACAGTAAATCGTTCTTTTGGGGTAAATACAGTTGATCACCTTGCCTGCCGATGGTTTCAGGAATCAGACCATGCCCACCGGGTCGACATCTATAGTCCAGCCACGCGGCAAAGTGAGCCGAGATAACAGCCGACTCGAGTCAGGGCCACGGAGGAAGAGCTGCCAGCGATACCTGCCCCTGGCTCTGAAGGCAAAAGCCGGCACAGGACCAATTATATTGAAATCAACCATAACCTCCCTCGCCTTTTCACCAAGAAGCAGCCGATACACCGCCTCTGCTTCGCGCTTACATAGCTCTTCGTTGGTGTGGCTAAAAACCAGGCGGACTAACTGGCTAAATGGGGGATAATTATATCGGCGGCGATAATCTATTTCCTTATTATAAAACCCGAGATAATCATGCCTGGCAGCAGTTTCAATAATGTAGTTATCGGGGGAGTAAGTCTGGATGATAACCTTCCCAGCTTTAACTCCCCGCCCGGCCCTGCCAGCTACCTGGCACAGAAGCTGGAAAGTGCGCTCACTACTGCGGAAATCGGGAAAATTAAGGCCAGTATCTGCATTGATTATCCCAGCCAGCGTTACCTGAGGCAGGTCTAATCCCTTGGCTATCATCTGGGTGCCAATAAGCACATCTGCCTTATGGTCACGAAGATTCTGTAACAACTCCTCATGAGCATATCTCGTGGTAATCACATCTCTGTCCCAGCGAAGTAACCTTGCTTCAGGGAAGAAATGCCTTGTCTCTTCTTCGATTCTCTGCGTGCCAATCCCCAGAAACCTGAGATTGCGCCGAGAACACCGGGGACAGCTCTGAGGTACCGGAATAGAATAACGACAGCGATGGCAAATCAATTTTTTCTCCACCGAATGATAAGTAAGGGCTATAGAGCAGCGAGGACAGCGAAAAACAAAGCCACAATTACGACATCGAACAAAGGTGGCTGTGCCCCGACGGTTAAGGAAAAGGATTATCTGCTGGCCCTGCGCCAGAGTTTCTTTCATGGCAGCTAATAAGGGACGGCTAAGCAAGCTTGTGTTTCCGGCTTTAAGTTCTTCCCTTAAATCCACTACCTTCACTTCAGGGAGAGGGGAATAACCACGAGGAGTAATTCTTTCCTTTAGCTCCACAAGCTGGTATTTGCCTTGCTGTGCCTTATGAAAACTGCCAATATCAGGCGTAGCACTGCCCAGGATGACGACAGCGTCACTGAGTTGAGCCAATTCAATGGCCACGTCGCGGGCATGATAGCGAGGCGATTTATCCTCTTGTTTATATGCCCACTCATGCTCTTCATCGATAATAATAAGCGCGAGACTCGGCACGGGCGCAAATAAGGCACTCCTCGGCCCGATGACAACGTCACAATTTCCTTCCATTATCCATTGCCATTCGTCGAACTGTTCTCCCAGGGAAAGCCCGCTATGCAATACTGCCACACGCCCGGGGAAACGACCAGCAAATCTCTCTACTGTTTGCGGGGTCAAGGCGATTTCAGGGATAAGGCAAATGCCACGTTTACCCGCGGCAATAACCTGAGCTAATGCCCGCAGGTAAATCTCAGTCTTTCCGCTGCCAGTAACGCCAAAAAGGAGAAAAACCGGCGGACTACCGGATTGCCGCGCCTTCCCTACAACGAAATCCTGGATTGAATCCCAGGCAGCCTGTTGAGATGAAGCAAGAACCGGAGGCTGAGAAGGTGTGAAACTGAGGTGAGCTAGGGGGTCACGTCTTACCCTAACGCTTTCTACTGAGACCAAATGACGACTCTCCAGGGCTTTTACAGTGGCAAAAGAGCAATTGAGATGTTTCCTCAGTTCGCTAATTGAAACAGGTTGAGACTGTTCGGTCAGAAAAGCTAAGAGTTCTGCCTGTTTATAAGCTCTGGACTTATTCAGGCGATCTCTCTCTACCTCAATATCTTCTCTGTCAGCGATTAGCTTAATATAAGGAAGTGTTTTGGGTTTTACCTTTGCCTTGTCTAGTTCCAGAGTTTTCGTGATTAGCTGCTGGGCTAGCAGTTGGTCGATGATTTGTCTGGCTTTATTTTTGCCAATTGCTTTCTCCATCTCAGCCAAGCTTGTCTTCCCTTTCGCCCTCATTATATCAAGGGCCTGTTTCTGCTCCGGTGACAGTGATGACAAATTTTCTACGTGGGAACCTGCTAGCTGAACGCAAGTAATAGCCCGTCTTTCAAATCCAGGAGGTAGCATTAAAGCAAGGGCATCAAAAAGCGGGGCAAAATAGTGTTCACTTATCCACAGGGCGAGCTTTATTTGTATAGGGGAAAGCAAAGGAAAACCAGTAACAATCCCAGCTATTTCCTTAGTTTCTTCAATCGATGGCTCGTCTGATAATCCGAGCACAATCCCCTGAATGACCCTAGAGCCAAAGGGCACCCATACTGCTTGCCCGGCACTAATATTGAGCTTGGTCGGTACGGCATAGCAGAAAGTTGACCGGGCCCCCGGTGAATTAACTGCCACCTCGGCATAGTTCATTCAGAGGTATTTTATTCTTTTTGAGGAGTGGTTTGCTCTTCCTGAGACACAGCTTGCTCTTCTTGAGCGGTGGCTTGTTCTTCTTGAGACATGACCTGCTCTTCTTGAGCAGTGGCTTGCTTTTCCTGAGACATGACCCGTTCTTCTTGAGATACGACCTGTTCCTCTTGAGAAACAATCTGCTCTTCTCGAGACACGACCTGTTCCTCTTGAGACACAGCCTGCTCTTCTTCAAGCACGGTCTGCTCTTCCTCAGGAACAACCTGCCCTTCTTGAGCAGTGGCTTGCTCTATTGTCCTCTCCCTTCTCTCCTTAAGTCGAGCCCGCTTGGCACTGAGCCTCCGCATATAATAGAGCTTGGCCCGGCGCACCTTTCCATGTCTGAGTACCTCTACATTCTGCACTGAAGGGGATTGGAAAGGGAAAGTACGCTCCACTCCAATGCCGTAAGATACCCTCCTCACTGTAAAGCTTCCACCATCAACGCCCTTCCTCATTTTAATCACCATTCCCTGGAAGTGTTGCAGTCGTTCCTTATCCCCTTCCATAGCCTTCAACTTAACCTTGACTGTATCGCCCGGGGAAATTTGAGGAATGTTGGGGTTTATTTTGGGTTTAACAAATTCTCTAATATCCATTTTCTTTCCTCATTGCATAGATTACCCTTCTCCAAAAGGTCAGGGCGTCGTTTTGCCGTTCGCAGGATAGCCTGATGGCGTCGCCATTGAGCAATTTCACCATGATTCCCGGACAGCAAAACCGGGGGCACTTGCCAATCTTGATATACATCAGGTCTAGTATATTGGGGATACTCCAAAAGCCCGTTGCTATGAGAATCACTGCCGGCGGAATCCTGTGAGCCAAGCACTCCTGGCATAAGTCTAACAACAGCATCCACTACAACCAAGGCAGCTAATTCCCCCCCGCTAAGTACATAATCCCCAATACTGATTTCGTCGGTAGCTAGGTACTCACACACCCTTTCGTCTAAACCTTCGTAATGGCCACAAACTAACATAAGATAAGGGTGGAGGGATAACTCCCGGGCAACAGATTGAGAAAAAAGCCTGCCCTGAGGAGTAAGTAGTATGATAGGCATCTCACTTACACCAAGTTGTTGTTTTACCGCCTCTGCTGCCTCAAATATAGGCTCAGGCTTGAGCACCATGCCCGGTCCACCCCCGTAAGGATAGTCATCCACAGTATGATGTTTATCATGGGTGTAATCGCGAATATTATGAACCGTGATGTTCACCAATTCCTGCTCTCGGGCACGCTTGATGATGCTCTCATTGAGTGGAGAGGTAAACATTTCAGGGAAGAGACACAAAATATCGATATGCATGGATTCCCTCAATTAAACCATTCGAAGTGCATATCTTACCACGCAAGCAGCGACAAAATAAAGTCTTGTGCTTCCCCGTGAATGTGGCTCCAAGGGAGCAATGAATCCACTGGATTATATAAAGCTACCGTATTCTCAACCCTTAAGACGAAATTTCTTCGAGAATTTAAAAAAGACGCAAAAAGGTATTGACAAAATAAGGATAAGGTTTATAATAGGATTGTGGGGAAAAGTGGGGAAAAAGGGTGAAAGGTAGCGGACTATGACAGAATGTGTGGAGTCAGACGTGTTTTCTGGCGTCCATAGGAATTATGAACACAACCTTAATGTATTGCGGGTGCTCCTTTTTTGTATGAAATACCCCAAACTGAAGTTCACCACTGAGTGCGTTGCAGTGAATCAAGGAATGGACAGAGTCGTCTTGGAGCAAGAAATAGAGGGTCTAATTAACCAAGGCATACTGGGCAGAAAAAGCGATTCAGGTATTACCTATTATTGTCTGAATAGGACACAACAGGAATTGACGGAATTAACTCAGGAATTTCTGAGGGATTGGCACTCGCATAAAATCGGAGCAAGAGCTGGTAGAGGTTAATATGTTTTTTGGTGAATACACATATAAGGTTGACGAAAAGGGCAGAGTGCCTCTGCCGCCAAGATTCCGGCGACAGATGAAGGAGGGCGTGATATTAACCAAGGGGATGGGAGAGAAATACATTGCCGTTTACCCCGTAGCTGAATGGAAGAGGTTATCCGACAGCCTGGC
>JAZFXR010000122.1:0-3461 GCA_036448835.1 Dehalococcoidia bacterium
CACGAAATCCAACGGCTTATTGGTCGCAGCTTAAGAGCAGCTGCCAATTTATCCATCCTGGAAGAGAGAACATTCGTAGTAGATTGTGACGTACTACAGGCAGATGGTGGCACTCGAACAGCAGCTATCACAGGTGGATATATCGCACTTTACCACGCCTTCCATAACTTAAGAAAACAAGGTATTTTACCAGTTATGCCATTAACCAAAATGATAGCGGCCACCAGCGTGGGTATTGTTAGTGGCAGTACGCTACTTGACCTTTGCTATGAAGAGGATCACCAAGCTGAAGTTGATTTCAATGTGGTCATGACTGACAAAAATGAATATGTGGAAATTCAGGGAACTGCCGAGGGCAAGACTTTCTCTAAAGAAGCCGCCGATGCCTTACTTGCTTTGGCCGGGCAAGGAATAGCCAGACTATTCAAAATACAGAAGCAAACCTTAAGGGCTTTAGCCTAGCTTTACCAATCTTGTCATTGCCAGTGCCGTGTTTGCATTGACCATCGCCCTGTTTTATACTTTGGTCCTGTTCCAACTTGTATGAGTATTTAGGAGAATGACCCAGCTGGAGTTAGCGCGAAGGGGTACTGTTTCACCCCCGATGAAGCACGTAGCCGAGAAAGAAGGCGTGGGGACGGATTTCATCATCCAGGGTTTAACTGATGGTGAAATCGTAATTCCGGCAAACGTTAATCACACAAATCTAGTACCCTGCGGTATAGGTAAAGGGCTGAGGACCAAGGTCAATGCTAACATAGGCACATCTTCAGATTTTTGTGAATTGAACACGGAATTACGGAAATTACAGACTGCTATTGACTTTGGTGCCGACACTGTAATGGACCTGAGCACTGGGGGAGATATTTCAGCTATCAGGAAGGCCATTATGAGCGCTAGCACCGCACCGGTGGGAACCGTACCCATATATCAGGCGGGTATCGAAGCTATTGAGAATCGTGGAGCTATTGTGAACATGAGTGTGGACGATCTTTTCGCTGTGATCGAAGAGCATGCCACAGACGGCGTTGGTTTTATGACAGTTCACTGCGGGGTTACTCAGGCATCTATAGCCAGGCTTAGAAAGCAGAGCAGGATGACAGACATAGTGTCCCGAGGAGGAGCTTTTCTTATCGGCTGGATGCTCCACAATGACAGGGAAAATCCCTTGTATCAATACTATGACCGCCTACTTGGCTTGGCTCTTGAATACGATTTCACTTTGAGTTTGGGCGATGGTCTGCGTCCTGGCTGTTTAGCTGATGCCACCGACAGGGCTCAAATTGAAGAATTAATTATCCTAGGTGAATTAGTAGATTACTCCAGGGAAGCTGGCGTTCAAGCGATGATAGAAGGTCCAGGGCATTTGCCATTGAACCAAATCGCCACTAATGTCCAATTAGAGAAAAGTCTTTGTCGTGGTGCACCTTTCTATGTCCTTGGACCTTTGGTGACTGATATAGGTGCTGGCTATGACCATATCACTGCCGCTATTGGGGGCGCAATCGCCGCTGCTGCTGGCGCAGACTTTTTGTGCTATGTTACCCCTACCGAACACCTTTCCCTCCCCAATATAGAGGATGTTAAAGAAGGTGTAATCGCCTCCCGCATAGCCGCTCATGCCGGCGATATTGTCAAGGGCGTAAAAGGCGCCAAAGATTGGGATGAACAAATGTCCAGGGCACGCAAAGCCCTTGACTGGAAAAAACAAGCTGAACTATCGCTAGACCCAGAACTTTCGCAGCAGGTCCATGGTAAAATTCCTGCTGGCGGAGTGACGTGTAGTATGTGTGGCAAATATTGCGCTATGGCAATAGTAGAAAGATATCTAGGCGTCTCAGTAGGTAAATGCTAATTGATACGCTTCGCTGAGCCAGTTCTGAGCAACACACTACTCTTCCTTCTTCATTCCGTTCAAGGTGGGAACGACAGTAAGCGAAAAGCACGCAGCTGATATTTTGAAATGCAGGCAGAGATAATACCCGTTGGCACAGAAATTCTACTGGGCAATATAACTGATACCAATTCTTTCTTTTTAGCCAATCATTTACCTTTGCTAGGAATCGACCTATATTTTATCTCTACAGTAGGTGACAATCAGGAAAGACTGGTTGATACCTTAAAACAAGCTTGGGAGAGGGCAGATATTGTTATCACCACAGGCGGATTGGGCCCTACTCAAGATGATATAACGCGAGAAGCCATTGGCGAGCTAATGAATGAGGAACTGACTGTTGATGACAAGTTGTGGCAAGAATTGCAGGATTTGTTCAGACGCTATTTGAGGGAAATACCACAAAGCAATATGAAACAGGCCACTATCATACCTTCGGCTCAAATAATTCCCAACCGTATGGGCACAGCGCCTGGTTGGTGGGTTGAGAAAGATAACCACCTAGTTATAGCCCTACCTGGACCGCCCGATGAGATGAAGTTAATGTGGCAGGAAAGCATTTTGCCCAAACTGAAACAACGATTAACAGGGGAGGTCATCTTATCGAGAATAATTAAGACTTTTCGGCTGGCCGAAGCTAAGGTAGACGAATTGGTAGCCCATGTTTCCAAACTGTCCAACCCTACTTTGGCTACTTATATCAAGCCCGATGGTGTTTATCTGCGTATCACAGCCAAAGCCAAGGAAAAAACAGAAGCTCTACGCCTCATTGCCCAAAGCGAAGAACAAATTCGGAACGTTCTCTCTCCTTATATTTGGGGGGTTGACGATGATACCCTGGACTCCGTTATTGGGGAGTTGCTCAGAGCCAAGAACTTGAGTTTAGCAACTATGGAATCTTGCACTGAAGGGCTTCTTTGCTGCACCATTGCTAGCGGCCAGGAAAGCTGTACTTATTTCAAGGGAGGATTGTTAGCTTGTTGTGATGAAGCTAAGATAATTTGCGGTGTGGATATCTCAATTATTGAGCGATACGGCAAGGAAAGCCCTCAGCTAGCTAAGGCAATGGCTGAGACTGCGCGCGGGAATTTGAAAACCGATATTGGCATAGGTGTTGGGGGTAATATAAACCCCGACAAAAATTCCGGCGATGCATTTATATGCCTGTTCAGTGATAAATTTGAGCAAACCTTCACCCATAGGCTTCGCGGAAATCACTCCCGAATGAAGCAACGGGCAGTTTATGCCGCCCTTTTTGATTTAAGAAGAATATTGCTCGAGGAAGTCTAATGTCCAGTTCGGCAAAGGTACTCATAGACACGGCTCACGAAAACGTATATCGAATCATTGAGCAAATATCATCGACGAAAGAAACCCCTCTTTTGATTATGAACACAAATGTTATGAGAAACAGATGCGAGCAATTTCGTGAGGAATTAAGGGAGTTGTCTAATGCCAGGGTCTTCTACGCAGTGAAAGCTAACCCCCATTTGGATATCGTAAAACTGCTTTACGAACTAGGTACAGGCTTTGAGATTGCTTCAAAAGACGAGCTTGATATCGTTTC
>JAZFXR010000123.1:0-7021 GCA_036448835.1 Dehalococcoidia bacterium
TAGCGCTTCCCATAGTAAGATCATCAAGCACTAATAGGGGCACATTCTTCACCTGGTCAAACAAATCATCATAGGTGGTGTCGCTGGTCGGACTGAAGGCTAAGCGGAGGTGGTCTAAGAGGTCAGCAGCGCCAATATAAAACACAGGCTCCCCTAAGTTAATACGATGATTGGCAACAGCACAGGCCAGGTGTGTTTTGCCGGAGCCGCTGGGACCTGAAAACAATAGCCAACCCTGGGGATTATCAGCAAAGCCTTTGGTGGCCTGGTAAACTTGAGCAAAGTGCTCTTGGGCAATGGTGCTCGTCGCCTTTCCTTTGGGAGATAAACTGTCAAAGGTAAGCTGCGACAGGGCACCCAAATTGCTGTATTTCTCAAGATATTCTGTTTTTTTCTTTCTCAGCTCCCCCTTACTGCATTGGCAGGGTACCACCCGGCTGAAATCAACTTTCCCTGAATCAAGGGTAGGATATACAAAGCCTGCCCCTTTGCAAACAGAACAGATTTCACCGCTGTCTTCTTCCGGCGGAACATTACCTTTGGACGAGGTGTCCATATTTGCCTTTGATATATTTGTCTGGGCCATCCTTTTTAATGTCTCTCTTATACTCTCCACTGTCCTTACCTTCGCTCGCCCATCTTTCCAGGATGCGGGCGATATATCTCCAACTGCGTTTATTCAGCGTAACCGCTTCCTTAAAGGCTTCTTCAATCCACCCGGGTGGGTAAAGCTTCTCTGCCTCTTGAAGTTCTCCGGCAATCATAGGTGTTATCATGCCAATATTCTGCTCGTAAAGGACAAAAATGTTGACAGCCGATGGCTGACGGCTATTATCAGGCAGAGAGTAAACTTTCTTTATCACGCCATTTGAATTTAAGGTCGAGTGTAATAGGGCACCTTGTTCTACCGCCGAGTCTAAAGCCTGGCAGAGTGTAGCCTCGCCCATGCTGGCTATGAATTCGTAGGATAGCAATTCTTTATAGGTGACAGAATAAGGGCGCTCTTGTTTTCGTAAGATAAGGTAAGCCACGTATAGTACTATCTTAAGCTCAGCCAGGTCTTGAATTTTAGGCACCGCCCGTGTAAAAAAAGATTCAGGCAGGTAGATAAAATCTAATTTCCTTTGAGAGCTTGATAATTGCCTGTCAGGCATCTTTTTACCCTTAAGAGGCAGAAATAGCCTCAGCCTCGAAACTGTTAAATTTGACAATATTGTCCAGAAAACGGAGTTTGATAGTCTGGCCGGGAGGACCGTTACGGTTCTTAGCTACGATAATGTCAGCAATGCCGCGCGGATAAGGCTCCCTTTCGATATCATGCACCTTGCTCCAGTCTTCGGCAGAAAAATACTTGTCGTCTCGATAGATGAAGAGAACGACATCGGCATCTTGCTCGATACTGCCACTTTCACGCAGGTCAGCAAGCTCGGGTACGTGGGAGGCCCGCCATTCTACAGCTCGGCTGAGTTGGGACACCGCTAGTATGGGCACATTTAGCTCTCTGGCCAGGGTCTTTAAAGCACGGGTCATCTTGCTGATTTCCTGGACTCGGGTTTCAGCCTTCGCCTCACCTTGTATCAATTGGAGATAGTCAATGATAATCAAGTCAATTTTGCGTTCAAAGTGCAGACGTCGGATCTTGCTTCTTATGTCTAGCACACGAAGTTGAGGCGAATCGTCAATATAAATGGGCGCCTCGGATAGGATACCACTGGCTTCCATAATTCTTATTTCATCCCGTTCACTAAAGCGTGAACGACGCACGTTCCCGAAACCCACCCTGGATTCGCTGGACAGAAGCCTCTGCACAACCGCGTCCCGCGACATCTCTAAACTGCATAATGCAACACCAGCCTTCTGGTTGACCGCCGCGTTTCGGGCGATATTTAAGGCTAGGCTCGTTTTACCCAAGCTAGGCCTGGCGCCCAAAACGATCAGGTCAGACCTCTGCAATCCTCCTAGTATGTCGTCCAGCGCAGCGAAACCGGTTAAGACATAAGGTAACTCACCTTCTCCCAGTGCTGTAGGCGGTCCGCCTATCTCGAAGTATTGGCCTAAGGCATCCCGAATCGGTATGAAGTCCCGGAGTTCCCGTTTCATGCGCACTTGAAAAAGGATATCTTCAGCCTTATTGAGGCTTGCCTCAACCTCCGGGCTGGCTTCGTAGCCGAGAGCTTCTATTTGGGCAGCAGCGGCGATAAGCCGCCGCATTACTGCTGCATTGGATACTATTTGAGCATAATATTCAACATGGAGGGATGTGGGCACATTACTTATCAAATGGCTTAAGAAAGCAGCGCCACCAATCTGCTCAAGTTTGTCCTGACGCATTAGCTCATGAGCCACTGTGATCTGGTTTATAGCTTCGTTGCGCTGATAAATGGATAGGCAAGCTTGGTAAATCACCCGATTTATTTCTGAAAAAAAATCCTCGGGTTTTAGGGAAGTGGCGACTTTTAATACAGCGTCAGGGTCAATAAGCAGGGACCCGATTACTGCCTCCTCAGCTTCAATATCATGCGGTGGTAATTTTCCCTCTGCCATGCCTAATCCTTCTCCTCTTCCTCCTCCTCTTTCTCTTTCGCCTTCGACTTCTTCTCCGTCTTTTTCTCTGCCTTCTTCTCTGTCTTCTTCTCTGTCTTCTTCTCTGTCTTCTTCTCTGCTTTCTTCTCTGTTTTCACGTCTGTCTCTGTCTGTTGCTCCTCCTCGATAACCACCGTAATTTGTGGGTTGAGATCGCTGGCTAACTTGACCGCTACTTGATGGCTGCCTGTTTTGCGTAAAGATTTCTCTATGTCTATCTTCTTTTTGTCAATAACAGAACCTATGGCCTGGCTCAATTTTTCAGCTACGTCAGCAGCGGTAATAGAGCCAAATAAGCGTTCCCCGGCACCCATACGAGCTTGAAAGCGAATTTCCTTTCCCTCGATTTGTTGTGCCAGTTCAACCAGTTTGTCCCGGTCAATACTTTCTTCAGTTTTCTCCTGCTCTAGTCGGGATTCTACCTGCTTAATCACCGCGGGAGTTGCTAGCAGAGCTAAACCCCGGGGCAAAAGGAAATTCCTGGCATAACCCTTGCTTACTTCCTTTATCTCTCCAGCCTTCCCCCTTCCAGGCAGATCTTCTAATAAAACAACTTTCATAAAATCCCTCACTTTATTCAGAATGATAAAAAAGCCTCTGCTGACATTGCCGCAGCAGCGCTATCTAAATCAGTAAGTATCCTTGGAATATCCGTTTTCATGAGTTCATCGGTGATTACGTAGCTCTCTTTATCCAAAAGTAACAACCCCGCCACTGACTGCTATTGGGCTCCTAGCCGATAACCTAAACACACCACCCTTTTCTAACGTAGATATTGTAACATTTTTAGTGCTTTTTAGCACGAGTTACTCAACTGAGCAGCTACCTTCGATTTGGGTCGCTACAGTATCCTAAATAAGCTGCGTCCTTGATTTGACCACGGCTTGAACCCTTCACCTGTAGCTGCTCTCCCACAAATCATGGTGTCCCCACTACCCAGGCAGAACCTTTCCTTACAGAGATTTGAGCTAATTCGCACAAATTAAAGCAAGTTTACACAAATAATACTATTGACTTTTACCTTTGGACCGGGAATGCCTACCCTAACCGCTTTGGAATTCCTGCTTAATCCTATCAAGCATTTCTGGCTGGAGAATATCAACCACAGTCATGGACATTGCCTTGGCTGCATCCATTAGGCCTTCGTGGCCTGCTTCAGAGATGGCAGCGGAGGCAAACTCCTGTGTATGTATAAACACCCCAGGCGGCGCTACGGCTATCGTGGGATGTATGCTTGGTATTACTTGACTGACGTTTCCCATATCCGTGCTGCCAAAGCCAAAGCGAGGGTCGTAGTCTTCGACATGTCGTCCGAGCGATTCTAGATTTTGCTTGAACAACCCGGCTAGGGCAGCATTGTTCTTCATTGTAGCATAAGCCCTGTCTCTCCACCTATATTCTAATCTTGCTCCGCTGGCTACAGATGCTCCTGCAAAACAGTTTAAAACCTTGTCCTTCAATTCAGAAAGATAATCCTCATCTAGAGCACGTATCATAAACACAGCAGCGCTGTGGGCAGGCACTATGTTGGGAGCTTCACCTCCATCAGTGATTATGCCGTGGATGCGTGCTTCTGCCTTTATATGCTGGCGCAGCGAATTTATGGAAGTAAAAGCTAATATCATAGCGTCAAGGGCATTTATACCCTCGTAAGGCTGGGCAGCGGCGTGAGCCGGCCGGCCAAAGAATTCCACTTCCAGTGAGCTACAGGCAAGGCTTTGTACGGCTACCATGTTTAGGATATTGGGATGCGCCATCATAGCCACGTCTATTTCTTTAAATACTCCCGCTTTAACCATGTCTATCTTGCCACCGAAGACTTCTTCTCCGGGGGTACCCAGAACCACAACGCTACCTCTTAATTGATCAATTATAGATTTACTGGCTACAGCAGCCCCGACTGCAGAGGCAGCTATTATACTATGACCACAGCCATGTCCTATCTTGGGTAAGGCGTCATATTCAGCAAGTAAGGCGATTCTAGGGCTCCCCTGGCCATATGTCGCTCGAAAGGCTGTAGCTAAGCTGGCAATGCCCTGTTCAATATGAAATCCACTGTCTTCAAGATAGCCGGTAAGCCAAGCACATGCTTTTTCCTCTTCGAAGGCCAACTCAGGGTTATCATGGATATTCAGGCTCAACTGGATAAGCTGGTGCCGTTGTAACTCAACGCGATCTTTTGCCGCTACCTTTGATTCTTCTATTTCCAATAGCAAAACCTCTTATGGTATAGTTTATTATACTCTGTGATTTATCTAAATTTCTAGGTATGACAGATGGAAGAAGAACCCCTGACAGCTTTAGTAAATGTAACTCAGTTGCTGAAAGAGCCCGTTGGTTCCAGCCAAAGCTATGATATAAGCGGGGTGATTGATGAAGAAATTAAAGGTTTTGTTGAGGGCAAGGCAAAGTTGATTCACATAAGTCAGGGAGTCTTTGTTCAGTGCAAATTGACTACCGAGGTAAAACTCATATGTAGCCGTTGTCTTGAGCCATTCTCTCTACCCATAAGTTACACTGCCGAAGAAGAATTTGTTCCGGTATCCGATGTGTCTGGTGATTTAGCACTCTCTTCATCGGAGCAATCGGGAAAATTTACTATTGACAGTAAAAATATACTTGACCTGAGCGAGCTAATACGGCAATATGCTCTGCTAAATCTACCAATGAAGCCACTATGTCGACCTGATTGCCCGGGAATAAACTAAACCCGAAAGTCGTGCGATTTTTTAAGACCCTGTATAATCTTGATTCTGAATTGACGGCATCGACGCGAAAATCGTAATATTTTTACAGCGTGAAATAAAGGAGGCGAATTCACATGGCACTACCTAAGAAGAGAACTGCCAAAGCTCGCCAGGGGAAAAGGCGCAGCCACCTTAAACTAACTCTGCCTGGCATGGATGTGTGCCCTCATTGTCACAGTCCGAAGTTATCTCACCATGTTTGCCCTAATTGTGGCTGGTACAATGATAGAGAAGCAACTGAGGTCAAACCCGCTAAGAAATAGTTTGCATGGTTGAGCTATCCAAGGCAGCCTACGTTTTCCCAGGGCAGGGCTCCCAAAGCGCTGGTATGGGTCTGGACCTGTACAACAGCTATCCTGCTGTCAGGGCAGTCTTTGATGTAGCCGATACTTCTTTAGGCTTTTCCCTCTCCCGTTTATGCTTCGAAGGGCCAGAGGAAGAATTGACAAAGACACATAATGTACAGCCAGCGATACTTGTCGTCAGCATCGCCTGCCTTAAAGCGGTGGAAGCAGAAAACACAACCAATTTCCCTTCTCCCGCTTTTGTTGCTGGTCATAGTTTAGGTGAATATACTGCCTTGGTTGTTGCTGGTGCGATTGACTTGACTGATGCTGTTTTGCTTGTCAGGGAAAGAGGGAGATTAATGTACGAAGCCGGGCTGAAAAACCCCGGGAGCATGCTGGCGGTAATAGGGCTTGATGAAGAAGCAGTTAGGGATATAAGCTCGCACAGTGGAGCCGAAATGTCCAATATAAACTGTCCCGGGCAGATTGTGATCAGCGGTACCTCCCAGGCTCTGGCTGAAGCTGGTAAATTGGCCAAGATAAAAGGTGCTCGTGTTCTTATTCCTTTGAAGGTCAGTGGAGCTTTCCACTCGGCCTTAATGGAGCCAATCATAGCTGAATTCAGTGAAGTCGTCTCAAGCTTCAAATTTCACCCACCGGCCATTCCTGTAATATCTAATGTGACCGCTCGGCCATTAACCGATGTTGATTCGATAAGAGAAGAGCTGGTGAAACAGCTTCGCAATTGTATCCAATGGCAAGGGTCGGTGGAATATATGATACACAGCGGGGTTACGACATTTTATGAGATAGGTCCCGGGCAAGTGCTTAGCGGTTTGATCAGGCGAATCAATTCAGAACTCGAAACTTTCAATGTATCAGGCATTGAGGATATAGCGCAGCTAGCATGTGCAGAGAATCCAACTAACTAATGGCTGGCATCAGGCGACAGGCAAGAATCACTGCTCTCCAGGTACTTTATGAACTTGATTGCACGAAGCATAAAGTGGAGGAAGCTTTAGCTCGCTTAAGAACAGGGGAAACACTGAATCGGGAAGCGCCAGGCTTCACTGAGGAACTCGTCAAAGGAGTATTACAGAACAAATCCGAGCTTGATGCTCTTATAAAAGAATTTGCCCCCGCTTTTCCCGCAGAACAGATGTCTATCGTAGATAGAAATATTTTGCGCCTGGCCATTTTCGAAATTCTATTCAATGATAAAACCCCATTCAAGGTGGCTATAAATGAAGCTGTAGAGTTAGCCAAGGCATTCGGAAGCGATTCCTCCCCCCGGTTTATCAACGGTGTATTGGGCTCAATAACAACTAAACATGGCATAAAACAAATGAAGCCTCATCAAGGGGCGTGAGAGCCCTGTCTACTCCAGGTAACCTCTATGTAACC
>JAZFXR010000124.1:0-2162 GCA_036448835.1 Dehalococcoidia bacterium
TGGTTGGGTGGATAGATCTGAGAGGACTACTGACCGCAGAAGACCGCAGTGAGCCGGTTGATGTTCTCAACGGCATCGCTTATGATGCAGAGGCTGGTCGCTTGTTTGTGACTGGAAAGTGGTGGCCAAAACTCTTTGAGATTGAACTGATCTCTTCAGGGTAATCAATAGCTCCATCTTTCAAGCTAAGTCAGTAGCTGATTAGTGTCGGCGCTACAAGATTGTTCGGCCTCCTTCCCCTCGGTACGCTCGGGCGTTTAGCTCAGGCGATTCTCGCAATGACAAAAAGCCAAAGAGAAGGTTTTGCCTATTTGCCAGACTACACATATAATAGTTCATTATCCCGGTAATAGTGTTGGCCGATGCAAGAATTCCCGACGTACTTGACAACTATTATTGACCAGTTTATAATGCCAAATACCTAGTAATACGATGTAGTTTTGAAAAACCGAGGATTACCCGGAGCCGATGAATGCTCGGGGGAAAGTTTAGGTGACATGAGCTCCTGAAGGTAATTCGAGGATAATGCTGGATGAAGGAGCCACATACACTACGTCGCTTAGGAGATCTAGCTCGGGCTGTCGCTTATCGCCAAGCTTTAATCAAACATGAATGCTGGCCCCGCGCCAGGCTTGAAGAGTTACAACAGCGCCGGCTGGCTGATCTTCTTGATTGGGTAACTCAAAAATCTCCCTTTTATCGCGAGTTCCGCAGCACGCACCGGCTTGGTCCGCCCTATAGTCTTCAGGACTTCCCTATCATGAACAAAAAAGCCTATATGAAGCACTTCGACGAAATTGTCACCGACCCCAGGTTGTGCCTCTCTCAACTACAAGAGCATATAGCCCATGTTTCCGGAGATGAGTATTACCTGAACGAGTATCGTGTGCTTACTACGGCGGGTAGCTCCGGCCGTAAAACGATTGTAGTATTCAATCGAAAGGAATGGAGTATTCAGGAGGCGACAAGTATGCGGATTGCAGCCATGATGGGAGTGTTTCCCTTCTCAAGGAGACGTCCCACGATTGTTACCATCGGCTCCCCCAGTCCTTTGCATGATAGTTATCGCCTCCCTCTGAGCATGGATATCGGCCTTTACGGTTATTACGTGCTGCCGGCTACTGCTCCTATTGAAGAGCTCGTTCAGCGGTTGAATTCCCTTCAACCTCACATGCTTCGAGGGTTTCCATCTATGATTGGGCTACTTGTGACAGAACAACTTCAAGGGCGCCTGAATATCAATCCATATACTATCGCCGGTGGCGGCGAACCACTGCCCAGCGAATTGAGAAAACAAATCCAGGCTGCCTGGCCAAAAAGCTCCGTCTTTGATATCTATGGTACTCAGGAGGGACTCCGCGCTATGGAGTGCAACCCCGGCCAGGGCATGCATATCTTTGAAGACATGGGCATTGTCGAGGTAGTGGACGAGGATAACTGCCCTGTGCCCGACGGGACTTTAGGGCACAAGATCCTGTTCACCAGTCTCTTCGGCTTCACCCAGCCGGTCATCCGCTACGAAATTTCTGACATGATGGTACTTGCTCCAGAGCCATGCCCATGTGGCCAGCCGTTTCGACGCATTCTTGCCATCAACGGCAGGAATGACGATATTCTCTACCTTCAAGGTCGAGGAGGAAGACGGGTTGCTGTTCATCCTGTCCATTTTTGGAACGTTCTGGAAAGCTTCGCGGATATACGGCAGTACCAAGTGATCCATGAACCGGACGGCATCTGCCTGCGGCTGATGTATGAAGAAGGGAATGGCAACACAGCTCGTACCGTCAAGGAACAACTAGCGCGGAAATTAGATGCTTTGGGCGTTGATTGCCCGTCTATTCGTGTTGAGCTGGTTACCACACTCGAAGACCGTTCTCGTCATATGGGGAAGTGGAAAAACATCATCTCCAACGTTAGCCCGGTCGATGCAGTAACCGCGAATTATTGACAGCCGGATCGCCGTGCATTCCAGCGAGCTATGTCTGCAGGTGGTGCGTGATTAGGTGGTGAAACCAGGTCCCCAAGGTGATACATGGCATCTTCTTTATTGAGAACTATTATGCGGGCTATCCTGCCCGTCATAAACAAAACTCACACATTAGTCCTAGGTATCAAGCCCCTTGAAAGAAACAGCGTCATCTGCGTTGAAGTAAGACGCCACA
>JAZFXR010000125.1:0-10838 GCA_036448835.1 Dehalococcoidia bacterium
TTGCATCCTTTGCATCAACCTCAATGCCACCTCTACCCCGGCCAGGTTAACGCCACAATCGCTCATCAAAGCCTTAATGTTGCGCAAACGGTCGACGTCTTCCTCCGAGTAGAGGCGTATGTTACCACTTGACCGTTCTGGCTGTAGCAGCCCCAGTTTCTCATAATACCGTAATGTGTGAGCTTCTATGCCCACCATTCTGGCAGCTATGCTTATTACATATCTCGGGCTAGATTCCCAGTCTGGCATCGTGGCACCTCGCTTTATGTTGGTCGCAGGGACCGCAATTTTTCAAATAGTTTTTTCTCCTCCTCGGTTAAATTGGTGGGCAGGACCACTTCTACCTTGGCGAGCATATTGCCGTACTTACTATTGCCTAGCTGGGGCATGCCCTTTCCTGCCAGGCGGAAAACCTTGCCGTTCTGAGTCTCCGGTGGTATTTTAAGGGATATGCTGCCGTTCAAAGTGGGCAGTCTGACCTCGCCACCCAGTATGGCGGTGGCTAAAGGTACTGAGATGTCAGTGTAAAGGTCATCTCCTTTACGCTCAAAGAGCTTGTGGGGGAGAACTTTCACTACCAGATAGAGGTCACCTTTTTTGCCACCGGCAAGCGCAGGGCCACCTTCTCCTGCTATACGAATCCTCGAGCCATCCTTGACTCCCGCTGGAATCTTGACCTCGAGGCGCCTGGGAATTATCTTTCCACCAGCACCGTTACACATAGTACAGACTCGATTACCGACCCTGCCTGTGCCGCCACAGGCTGTACAGGGCTCTTCGGTCTGAAGTTGCATCAGACGTTGAGAACCATGGTAGGCTTCTTCAAGGATTACCTCGATGGGCGACTCTATGTCCTGACCACGTCGTGGCCCACGCCTCATTCTGGAGCCTATGTCAGAAGCGCCGAATAAGCTTGAGAATACGTCGCCAAAGCCGCTCAGGTCGCCATATTCAAAGCTTGTACCACCCCTGCCGAAATCCCGCCTGACTCTCTCTTGCCCACCGGATTTAGCAAACTGGTCGGCATGTTCCCATTGTTCACCAAATTGGTCATACTTCTTTCTCTTTTCAGGATTAGAGAGGACTTCGTAAGCTGCATTTATCTCCTTAAATTTTGCCTCAGCCGATTTGTCGCCGGGGTTGATATCAGGATGGTGTTTGCGAGCCAAACGGCGGTAAGCCTGCTTGATTTCCTTTTCCGAAGCCTTCCTACTTACGCCTAAAATCTGGTAATAATCCTTGCCTGTCATTTCTTTTCCATCATCATTTTGAACAATTATAGCAATGTTAAAGATATGTGTCAAATATCATTACATAAACATTGAGAAGATCTGACAAAACATATTAACTTTCTTATAATAGTAACTGAACTGAGAGTGGGGCTCAGTTAAGAATAATGAAAGAAGTAATGCAAATGGGTATAGAGAGATGGCATCCACTTACTGACCTTATGACCTTGAGACAGGCAATGGACAGGTTGTTGGAGGACAGCTTTGTTCGCCCATCTCGTGCTTTAGAGACATTTGGCCAGGCAACTGCACCGACCCTGGATGTCTACCAGACACCCGGCGAAATCGTGGTGAAGGCGACTTTGCCGGGTGTGAAACCGGAGGATGTCAGCATTGACATTACTGGCGACACCTTGACTGTCAAGGGGGAGAGCAAAGCAGAACAGGAAATCAAGAGGGAAGATTATTCGTATCAGGAGAGACGCTACGGCGCTTTTTCACGAACTGTGGTCCTTCCTGTTGAGCTGAAGTCGGACAAGGCTGAAGCAACAATGGAAGACGGGGTTTTGAGCCTTGCTATACCCAAAGCTGAGGAAGTGAAGCCCAAAGCAATCGAAGTTAAGGCTAAAGAGAAGGCATGATTACTGTGAAGCCCCACTCTCAGATTTCAGCAGACCGACAAACTGTCGTAAAATCCTGGCAGTGGCCCCCCAGATGATATGCCCTTCATATTCATATGAGTGGGAATCCTGCTTGAAATTGGCTTCATCCATTAAAAATGATAGTGGAACTGAAAATGTCCCCTTGACTTCTCTGCCATTGGTCCTCAGAGAATGAGGAGTGGATATGAAGGCAACAAAAGGAGAGATAACATAGTCAGTTACAAAGGTTAGCATATCATCAAGCTCCCCCAAGATTTCAATATCCTTAGTTTCTAAACCTATCTCTTCTCCAATTTCCCTGAGGGCGGTTTGGAGCAAGCTTGAATCGGAGGGTTCTTGTGTTCCTCCCGGGAAACAGACCTGTCCTTTGTGAAAGTTTACCTCATCGCTTCGTTCGGTAAACAGGACATGACATTGGCCCCGGTTATAGAAAATAGGCATCAGCACTGCTGAAGCTTTAAGGTTTTCGCTGGTAATCTTCTTTTTCTCATGATGACTGAGGATATTCTCAATTTGCTGTTTCACGGCATCATGATTATATCACTTATAAAGATATTGAATATCTTATGGCTTGGTAGCCAAAAGTTGTCAGCACAGTAATTTAAGGGTTATACTTAAAGGTTATGGCGATTAAACAGGACTATTATGAAGTGCTGGGAGTGCAGCGAAACGCCAGTGGTGAGGAGATTAAGAAGGAGTTTCGCAAGTTAGCGAAATTATATCATCCTGATCGCAATAGGGAGCCGGGAGCCGAAGATAAATTCAAGGAAATAAACGAGGCCCACCAGGTTCTCTCCGACCCTGAGAAAAGGAGTAAATATGATCGCTATGGTCGAGTAGATGTTGCGGAAGGTTTTCCCGATTTTGGCTTTGGTGGTCTGGGAGATATTTTTGAATCTTTCTTCGGCGGTTTTGGCACTCCTTTTGGACAGACCGCTCAGCGTGTTCCACAGAGAGGAGACAGTTTACAAAGTCACCTCACTCTTTCCTTTAATGAGGCGGTGTTCGGCTGTAGTAAAGACGTTGAAATACAACGCATTGAGTTCTGCCCTTCCTGTCATGGCGTTGGCAGTGAACCAGGGACGAATCCCGAGACCTGCTCTGATTGTCGCGGCACAGGACAGGTGAAGAAAGTTCAGCAAAGCATTTTTGGGCGCTTCACTCATATCACCACTTGCTCTCGCTGTGGAGGTGGTGGAACTGTAACAAGTAATCCTTGTTCTCAATGCAAGGGAAAAGGAAGAATAAGGGTTAAACGCAAGGTAATGGTCAAGATTCCTGCAGGCGTGGATAATGGGCAACGATTACGGATGAATGGAGAAGGAAGTGCTGGCTTATACGGCGGTCCGTCGGGCGACCTCTACGTCACTTTTTCGGTAAAGCCGCACAATTTATTCCACAGAGATGGCAGCGACATTCTTTACGAGTTACCCATAAATTTTGCTCAAGCTGCTTTGGGAGAAGAGATAAGAGTACCCTCTTTAGATGGAAGGGTAGATTTAAAAATGCCGTCAGGAACTCAAGATGGAAAAACCTTTCGCTTTAAAGGCAAGGGAATCCCTTATATTGATGGCAAGGGAAGGGGAGACTTGCTCGTCAAAGTATCTATAACAACTCCACAACATCTGGATAAGAACCAGCGGCACCTTTTTGAAGAATTGGCTAAGTTACTACCGCGAAATGAACCGCCTCTAGACGTCTAGTCCGGAGACCACTAATGGCTTGCTGATAGTTCTTTGAAGTCAATCGATGCTTGACTTGGAGACAAGCCTTCAAAGAGAATCCCATACATAAGATCAATAATAGGTAATTCAACCCCCTTGTTTTTTGCCAACTGGTGAGCCGCTGCAGTGGTAGCAACTCCCTCGGCGATATTCGGCATAGAGGCAGATATTTCAGATAAAGAGCGGCCCCTGGCTAGTTCGCAGCCAACATAATGATTGCGACTTAGAGTGCTGGAGCAAGTAGCTATCAGGTCGCCTAAACCGGCCAGACCATAAAAAGTGCCAGCCCTGGCTCCTAAAGCTACTCCCAAGGAGACTATCTCAGTCCAGCCCCAGGCAATAAAAGCTCCCTTAGCATTGTCACCTAAGCCTAGTCCGTCTATTATGCCTGCACCCAGAGCTATGATATTTTTCAGGGCTCCGCCCAATTCAACTCCAATAACATCATCGCTAGTAGATAGAAAGAATTTGGGCGATTCCATCAGTTTCCGCGCCCTTTCCGCCAAAGATATATCCTGAGCAGCAATAACCGAAGCGGCGGGGAGGGCTTGGGAAACTTCCTTGGCTAAATTGGGCCCAGAGAGAACGCAAATTTGCTTTCTTAAGGAAGGAGCAATCTCCTCTGCCAGCACCTGTGACATCCTCTTGCCACTATTCACCTCCAATCCTTTGGCGGCGCTCATCAATAGCATTGAATCGGTGAGATAATCCTTGGCTTGGCTGACATTTTGTCTCAATCTTTGAGAGGGAACCGCCCAGATCACTAAGTCAGCCTCATTTACGGCTTCCCCAATGTGGCTGGTAGAGGAATAACTAGGCTGTCCTTGATTTAATGCTTCAACCTCGGATTCGCTTCGCGCCCACAGTTTTGCTGCTATGCCTTTGTCACCGAGCAAAGCGCCCAAAGTATTACCCCAAGAGGTATTGCCTATGATAGTGGCTTTTAGGCATGCCCTCCCGTGCTCTCTCACCATAATTGGCGTTCTGTGCCTTGTCTTAAGCGTTTTATATTGTCCTGGTGTTGATAGGTTAGCAGTGCGACAACCACTGAACCATACGCCAGGTAGATAAGGGGGAAACCGTACAAGATGGTTAAGGGTATCATTAAGCACAAAGCAGCTAAGGCTCCAAGAATAGAACCCATGGACATATGCCGGCTGCGTAGTGCTGCTATAGCTACAACCTCGGCACCAAATATACCCGCTGGAGGGAAAATAGCGAACAGGGTGCCGAAATAGGCAGTTACTCCTCTACCCCCTTTAAATTTAGCAAATATGGGCCAGTTATGTCCTGACATTGCAGCCAGGCCAGCTACAACTTGAGCTACATGGTGCCAGTAAACAGACATGCTACCAATGGTGAAACTACCGCTGCCACCGTCTATAATCACTGTGGCCAGCATGACTGCCCCGGCAGCTTTAACCACATCAAGCACCAGTGTTAAAATGCCGAGCTTTGTTCCTATGGTTCTCATAACATTAGTGGCACCAGTCTTACCGCTTCCATATTCCCTGATATCAACGCCACTTTTCAGCTTGCCTATTATCAAACCAAAGGGAATGGAACCAAGAAGATAAGCAATGACTACTACGACAACAAACTCAGCTATCATCATGCTCTAGCCTCTATCGTGCTATTGATTTTACGGGGGGCTCTGGTAAAAATCAACTTCAAGGGAACACCGCGGAAACCGAATTCCTGGCGTAGTTTATTTTCCATGTAGCGTTGATAAGAAAAATGAACCAGTTTAGGATTGTTCACCTTGATAACAAAAGTTGCTAGTTTAGATTCATCTTGATAGGCTCGTGTAATTTTCAACCGTTTAGAGCCTGTGCGAGGTGGGGGATGACTACCCACTGCCTGTTTGACAAACTCATCAACTTTAGATTGTGGTATTCGCTTCTGTCTTTCCTGCCAGATTTCCCAGGCGTGGGGTAGAATCCTGTTTATACTCTTCCCTCGTTTGGCAGAGATGTAAATGATAGGTATATAGGAGGCAAATCTGAGTCTTTGCTCCACGCTACGTTTGAATTCCTGTCTTTGTTCACGGGGAACAAGGTCCCACTTGTTGACCACCAATATGATACCCTTTCCAACCTCGATAATGTAGCCAGCTATATGCATATCCTGAGCAGTAATGAATTCACTGGCATCAATCAGCAACAAGGCAACATTGCAGCGGTTGATAGCTTGAAGGGTGCGCAGCAAACTATAATAGTCTACGCCAGTACCGACCCTTCCACGCCGTTTAATCCCGGCGGTATCGACAAGCAATATTTCCTTATTATCCCACCGAATTACAGCATCAAGCGAGTCGCGAGTTGTTCCCGGAGACTCATGGACAATAGCCCTTTCATCTCTTAACAAGGTATTCAACAAGGTTGATTTGCCTACATTAGGTCGCCCAGCGATGGTTAATTTAGCTTCTCCTGGCTCCGCAATACTGATAGGTTGTTGGGGCAAGGAAGCCAACACAACATCCATCAAATCATCTATCCCTTGATTATGGTAGGCACTGATGGCTATAGGCTCACCCATGCCCAGGTGGTAGAAATCGGCAACCTGATTTGCTTGTTTAGCGGAATCTACCTTGTTTACTGCCAGTATTATAGGTCTATTGGTGGCGCGGAGCATATCGGCAATTTCCTCGTCGGCAGCAATAGCTCCGTCTTTGGCATCCACCAGGAAGATAATGGCATCTGCCTTAGCAATGGCTGCTTCGACCTGCTGCTTGACCTTCTGCTCCAAAGGCGTAGCTGGCTTTGTTTGCCAGCCACCTGTGTCAACTACAGTCAACTCTCGTCCCTGCCAGGAGACAAAAGCAAAAACGCGGTCCCTGGTAGTCCCCGGCAAATCAGCAACTACAGCTATCCGTGTGCTCGCTAAACGGTTAAGCAAAGTTGACTTGCCCACATTGGGCCTGCCCACAATGGCTACAATGGGCCTGGTCATTTGACTGGTACCTTGGGATTTGACAGCAGCCTCACCAATAATGCTTTTTGCAGATGAAGCCTGTTTTCTGCCTGGTCAAATACTATTGACCGCGGATTGTCCAGTAGGTCGGCAGAAATTTCCTCTCCGCGATGGGCCGGCAGGGGATGCATAAACAAGGCATCTCCTTTAGCCGAGCTTAGTAATTTATTATCCACCTGATAGTCTGAAAAGGTGAGACGGCGTTTCGCTCCCTCGGCCTCCTGGCCCATGCTCGTCCATACGTCAGTATATACTATATCAGCATCTCTGGCTGCTTCGTGAGGGTCGTTGGTTAACCGGATCTGGCTGCCACTAAGAGCAGCGAATTCTTTTCCTTGATTCAATACCTCTTCCTTAACATAATAGCCGGATGGAGAGGCGAGTTGGAAATTCATACCAACCAGGCAGGCAGAGAGCAGTAAGCTATTGGCTACATTATTGCCATCCCCAATGAATGCCAAAGTCAAACCAGAGAGCCTTCCTTTCTTTTCATAAATAGTGAATAGGTCGGAAAGAGCCTGACAGGGGTGTTCGAGGTCAGAAAGGGCATTAATTACGGGCACTGAAGAATGGCTGGCGAGACTGTCCAAAGTCTTCTGGGAAAATGTACGGGCAACAATGCCATCAACATAGCGGCTGAGCACTCGAGCCACATCGGCCACTGACTCTCGCTTGCCCAAGCCTACCTCTTCTGGAGATAGGTAGATGCCGTATCCGCCTAACTGGTATATAGCTATCTCGAAACTGACCTTGGTTCGCAAAGAGGGCTTTTCGAAGAGAAGAGCTAATGTCCTTCCTGACAGGAGAGGCGGTGACCCCTCTGTTTTCATATGCCCGGCTTGCTCAATGAGGTGTTCAATTTGCTTACGTTCAAGGTCAGCTATTGATAGCAGATCTTTTTTCATCTTTCGTCTCTCTTGATACTACTTCAGCCTATCACGTTTGTCAATTCTAGAACGGGCTCCAAAATTGTTGCTAATGATGCCCAACTAGTTAAACCATATTATAATGAAACAGATGATCAACAATCTGTGGTGAATTGAATCTAATGGTATGGCAAGGCAAAATATAGAAGTAAAAGTAAAATGCTATTCAGGCTATATCTATGCCGTTGAACCACGGTCTTTTATCTGGCAGGAAAAGGAACTTAGAATAGAATCAGTAGAAAAAGCCTGGCAAGAGCCAGGCAGAAGAATATTCAGAGTCGTCGCTGAGCAGGGCAGACTATTTGAACTGTGCTACAGTGAACAAACTGACCGATGGTTTGCGGTTGAATCGATGCTTTAAGGAGAACTCATGAAGGAGATCTCGGAGATTCTAGAACAGAACGCCCGGGCGACTCCGGCACAGATCGTAACCATGGTGGACAAGCCTGTTAGGGAGGTACAGAAGATAATCAAGCGGGCTGAGATCAGAGTAAGTAGCATTATTCGATATCAGGTAAGACTACCCACGAATACGTTTCCCTAAGATAAAGACTCAAATACTAGAGGCCCAATTCTCGAGCTACAATAGCACGTTGAAAATCAGCATCGCCAAAGCTTATCTCGCCGGCCTTCGCCTGCCTGTAATACAGGTGTATATCATGGTCCATGGTAAAGCCGATAGCTCCGAATATCTGATGTGCTAGTAAGGCGACTCGCCCGTAAGCTTCGCTTGTCCATGTCTTAGCTATAGCTACATCTGCGGTAGCAGGGAGCTCTTGGCTTACCTTCCAAGCTGCCTTATACGTAATGAGCCGTGAACCCGTAACATCTGCCACCATATTAGCGCAGTGGTGCTGAATAGCCTGGAAACTACCAATGGGTCTGCCAAACTGAACTCTTTCCTTGGCATAATTGACTGCCATATCCAATGCTGCTTGAGCGCCGCCAACCATCTCAGCGCATTTAGCCACCGTAGCCCTTTGGAGAATACCCTTTACAATCGGCCATCCCTCGTCTCGTTTACCTACTATGCTCTTCTCCGACACAGTCACATTATCAAAGACAACTTCACATTGCTTGTCACGTGCCAGAGTTCTAAGTAGAGTACACTTGACGCCCGGGCTCTTGGCATCTACGAGAAAAAGAGTGATTCCACTCTCTGAGTTTCTTGCCTGTTTTGTCCTGGCAACGCACAGAATATAGTCAGCAATGTTGGCATTCAGTACAAACAACTTCGTGCCTTTGATGACATATCCCCCGTCACGAACTGTTGCCGTGGTCTTAACTGATGCAGCATCATAGCTAGCAGCAGGCTCGGTTAAGGCGAGGCTAAGAATCATTTCCCCCCTGGCGATCTTGGGCAAGAACTCCACTTTTTGCTCTTCACTTCCTGCTGCCAAGATAGTCAACCCGCCGAGAACTACAGTGGAGAAGAATGGGCCCGGAACGATATTGTATCCCATTTCCTCAAGAAGGACTGTCAAATCCAGGAAGCTATGGCCACTGCCCTCATATTTTTCAGGAAACACCAGACCCATCCAGCCCAGTTCTGCCATCTTATGCCACAACTCAGAGGAATATCCCTCGTCACTCTCATCCAGTTGCCTGACTAATCGTTTAGGGCATTCTTTCTGCAGAAAATCACGAGCTGATTCCTTCAGCATCTCCTGCTCTTCGCTCAGACCAAGGTCCATATTGTTTCCTCTACCCTATTACTTCATTCAGAATACTGGGTTCACTTGCGTGGCAAGCCAAGACCTCTCATAGCAATGATATTACGCTGAATTTCATTGGAGCCGCCGCCGACACCAATCGAAAGTGAACTCAGGCACATACGCATTATCCGTGCATTCATGATAGTCCATTTGGAATCTCTGTCTAGTTCTCCATAGTGGCCGAGAATTCGTAGCCCAACATTGGCCGTATGCCGCATCACCTCGCTAAGTAAAACCATCGATATAGATGACTCATAGCCGGGATGAAGGCCCTTACTGAACATCCAGGCGATGCGATATGCCATCATGCGGGCAACCTCATTTTCCACCGCCAGCTGTGCCAGCTCGTTCCTGATTAAAGGGTCGCTGGCAAGAGGCTTTCCGTTTCTCGTGGTTTCTTTAGCATACTTGATCAGTTCTTCAATGATTCGTTGATTTGCGGCAGCATAGCCTATGGAAGAGCGTTCAAAATCGAGAGCTATCATAAGGTGATACCAACCATTGTCCTTCTGTCCTATCAAGTTTTCCTTCGGAATGTGCACATCATCCAAGAACACTTCGTTGAAAGAGTGGCAATTCAGGATGTTTACAAGGGGGCGCACAGTAATTCCCGGCGTCTTCATGCCGACAATAAATATGCTGATTCCTTCGTGCCGGGAAGCATCAGGATTAGTTCTGGCAGCAAGCCAGCAGTAGTCAGCAAGATGGCCATAGCTACACCATGTCTTCTGGCCGTTAATCACATACTCATCTCCAACTTCTACAGCGCGTGTTTGAAGCGAGGCAAGGTCAGAGCCAGCATTTGGTTCGCTATATCCCAGGCAGAAGATTGTGTCGCCCTTGGCTATACTGGTTACATAATCCTTTTTCTGCTTCTCAGTGCCAAAGAGCATGATGGAAGGCGCCACCCAATTCACCGTAACTTCCACCTCGATGCTTAGTGGAGCCCTGCTGTAAGCCAACTCTTCCGCGAGTATAAGCCGTTTCATGTGGCTGAGTTCCAGGCCTCCATATTGCTTAGGATATGCCGGTGCCAACCATCCCTTCTGGCCCAACTTACGCTGGAACTCGCGTGCTAGCGCCCAAGATTCCTCAGTTTCCTCCCAGATTCCGGGGTCGAGCTCAATCCACCTCTGTGGGATCTCCTGTTCCAGCCACTGGCGAACTTGCCGTCTGAATGCCGCCTCGTCTTCGGTAAATTTGAAGTCCATATCGACTAAGCTCTAGCCTGTAAATTCCGATGCCCGTTACTCAATAATGGCAATGATATCATCCTCGAGAATAGAGTCGCCTTCCTTTACCCGGATCTCAATCACCCGACCGTTATGTGGAGACTTCACCCGAATCTCCATTTTCATGGACTCGAGGATCACAATAGTCTCGCCTTCGCCAATTGACGCTCCACTCTCCACTAGAATCTTCCAAACACTGCCTGTAATAGGTGAAGGCACTTCTATCATAGCCGGCTTACTTTACCTCTTTAGTCCTCTCCTCTGGTAGGTTCAACTTTAGGATAGCTCTGGCTTCTTCCACCGTCGCAGGTTCTCTGCCGATATCGCGTGCCATCCGTGCCGCCTTTTCCACTAATGGTCCGTTCCCTTCAGCCATC
>JAZFXR010000126.1:0-3161 GCA_036448835.1 Dehalococcoidia bacterium
GATGACAATGAGTGGGTGGAGGAAAATAAACCAGGTTTTTTCCGGGTATTGTGACATCGTGAGCAATATTCAGGATAAGTAGTGAGTGGCCCGTGCCCTGCATCACCATGGCAGTTGATGCACATACTCAAATCAAATTTCTCATTCACATCACATTGCCGATGACCGAGTATTACATGAGTGGGCAGAAGATTAATAATACCGTTGCGGACTATTTCTTGATGGCAAGCATAACAGGTCTTACCTATGTTTCCAGGGTTGATGGTGGACTCAGGATCATCTTTGGCTTTCACCTTATGTTTACTATGACAATCATAACATTCTGGCAGGGATTTGTTGGAAATGCTAATAAATGAGTTATGAATATTAAGCTGATTCTCTTCGCTAGCTCCAGGATGACATCGGCCACACACAACTTTCCTGGCTCCCTCTTTCGGATGGGAGAATGGTGTCATCCCTTCATGGCAATCAATGCATTTGATTCTCTTCTGGTGGTGAACATCTCTTTCCCATTCATCTGGATTCACATACAGAGAGTTTAGCTCTCCTTTGGCTGATAGTTTTTTTAGTCCAATGTCTCGGTGACATACCAAGCAATTTTGGTCTTTGTTGGCTAAAACAGGTCCTGAGCAAAGAGTCAGAATGAGGCTGCCCAAAATCAAAAGTGGGACTCTTATGCTAGATCTGCCTAAGTGTTTTAATAATGAATATCTCATGTTTTGCTGGCTTTACTTGATGTCAGACTGAGTGAAGTCTAGTAGATAAAATTCTCGCCAAATTCTGCCTTTGGGTGTCCCGGTGATGATTACTTTGTCTTCGGCCATAAAGCGTGGATTCCAGAAAGAAAGAAAATAGGGAAAATCCATGAAAGTTCCATTACTGCCTGCATATCCCATCATTTCTGGATGAAGTATGACTACCTCCTTTTGGGTGTGCAGGTCCATCAGAATACCGAAGTATTTGTAGCGATGCAGAATCCTTTTCCCCTTCGAATCCATATCTTCAAAATCAACTCTGTCCGCCACTTTGGATCTCAAATATTTGAGACCGGTTCCGTCTGCATAGATGGAATACGTTCCGATACCTTGGCGCTTCTTGCCACCATAGAAAAAAACAATCCTTTTCCCATCATCACTAATGTCAGCAATCGTGAAGAAACGATCTTTAAAATCAGTTATTTTGCGCAACTTAGAACCATCCCAATTCACCAGGTAAAGATCGTAATCATCTTTATTGGCTGATGATTGAGCTCCGAACAATATCTTTTCACCATTTCCGCTAAAGGCAAAGGCCCACCCACCTTCAGTGTAAGGCTTGCGGGGGTAACTTGGCCACACCCACCCTTCTTCCTCAAAGGCTGGTGACAAAAGAGCCCTCTGATCCCTTCCATCTGAACCCATTACCAGGATCCCACTGGGGAAACCGAATTTTCTAGGACCATGATGTCCTTTGACTATCAGCACCAGCTTTTTGCCATTATTGCTAACAGCATAGTTGCTGATTCTATTCCAGGTATCATCCTTGAACCCTTTCTTTTGCCAGTCAAGGCTGGCTAGGGCTCTATTCCTCAGCGCAAAGACCTTGAAACCTGTTCCATCCGTATTGATAACTCCTAGATAATGGTCGTTCAGCTGCAAAGGTTCCTCAATACTCAAGGCAAAAAAGGCTTTAGATCCGTCACCGCTGAGCAGCGGGGGCCTGGTTCCACAGACAAGATAAGATTCCGGGTAAGGAGATGGGGCTTTCTTGACTTTGTCGGTGAAAAGAACTTTCTCTTCAGTACCGTTAACATTAATAATCTTGATTGATTTTAGTATTTTATCCGGATTGACAAGGTCACGTGATTCCGACAGGTATAAAAATTTCTGACCATTATTGCTGATAGATGGATACTTAACTACAGAGTCCTTACTGTGGGTAATTCTCACTATTTGAGATTTTGCAGTAGGAATTTGTCCTAAACTGTTCCTGACTCCAGTAATTACTATCAGGCTCAACACCATGAAGAAAATCAATCTCTTGGCTTTCTTGTTTTCTGGAGAGCGCATTAAACAATACCTCTCTTGAAGATTGCAGTTTCAATACCATGGGCTGCTCCGGCACCGCCCTATTCCGGCCAAACCGGAGTACGTTTCTCAAAAAAAGCAGCCATACCTTCCTTTGCCACCGGCATCACTCCATCGATAGAGACAACCTCGCTGGCATAGGCATAGGCGAGCTGTTCCGCCATCTCAATCTGCTGGTAAAAGGCTTTCTTCCCCGTACCAAGGACGGTACGGCTAAACTGACAAATGTGATCGGCTAGCTTCCTGACAGCATCGTCCACCTCCAGAGCCGGGACTACCCGATTCACCAGCCCGATCTGCATTGCCTCGTCGGCCGAGATGAATTCGCCGGTAAATAGCATCTCGAGAGCCTTCTTACGGCCTACCGCCCTGCTCAGCGGCACCATGGGAGTTGTGCAAAAAAGGCCGATCTTTACCCCTGGTGTAGCGAACCGCGCATCTTCAGCTGCAACGGCCAGGTCGCAAGCGGCCACCAGTTGGCAACCAGCGGCAGTGGCAACGCCGTGTACCCCAGCGATGACAGGCTGAGGAATTTCCCTGAGTAAAAGCATCATTCTTGTGCAGGTTGCAAAGATGGCACGATAATCCTGGACATCACCCCCTACCAATTCGCCAAAATCGTGGCCGGCGGAAAAAACCGGACCGTTGCCCCGAAGCACCACCACCTTGACCTCCTGGTGCATTGCCAAGTCTGTGAGGGCGTCGATCATCTCTTCCAAAAGGTTGCGGGACAAAGCATTGCGCTTTTCCGGTCTGTTCAAGCTTAAGCTAGCAAGGGGACCATCCACTTGAAGCTGGATATCTTGGTATTCCATTGTCTCTCCTCCCTGCAAGAGGTTCGGAGGTATTCCTCATAGTTAGTATGCCGATACCCACAGCCAGAAACAACTTGAAACGGCAGGTTACAGCAAAACAAGATAATTCTATATCTTGAAGATTCTTACCTTTGTGTCATTCCAGGCCTGGCCCCTTCCGATAGGGTCTCGGTCAAGCGGAATAATCGGATTCGGATGCACACCATTACTACTCCACCACACTGCCCGGGTATCCGGATCCGAACTTTTGAAATTTTTCCCTCTGCTCTCATTCCCATAT
>JAZFXR010000127.1:0-2283 GCA_036448835.1 Dehalococcoidia bacterium
ACTAAATGCGGATAGGGTGCGAGAAAAGTGGGCAAATCGAGAGGCAGCTATTATTCAGCCCTTAAGAGTATAACCAAGGTCGCGAATTCGACCTTCGGCTTAAGAAAAATCTGTAATTCTATAGCTAAAAGCACTGCCAAGGCAATGCAGGCAGATGGTTGCCGCATTCTATCCCTAAATTCCCGAAAGGAATATTTGATCGCTGTGGGTACATATGGCCTGAGTGACCTTTATTTGAAAAAGGGCCCCCTCGACGCCCGTAAAAGCCTTCCTGATATCCTGGACGGAAAGATGGTATTTATTGCCGATGCTGCTAAAGATGAGAGGGTCCAATATCCCGAAATAGCACTAGCGCAGGGAATATCTTCTATAATCGGTGTTCCTGTACTTGGTAAGGAAGAGGCTATCGGGGAAATTCGAATTTATACTCATGAGCATCGTCAATTCTCCGAAGCGGATAAAAGTTTTCTCCACAGTGTTGCTGACATGTGCGCTGTTGTCTTTGAGAGAGTGGAGCTTCAGCAATTACTGGAGCAGGACCGCAAGACAAGGGGAAGGCGAAAAAAATCGTCCAGAACACATACTCTAGCTGCCACGTTAGAGTCATCTAGTTTCGCTCATCCCAGTGAGGAGGATTTTGCCAAACTTTTAGACTTTTACTGTATTGAATGGCTTTATGAGCCTCGTTCCTTTCCTCTTAGATGGGAAGGCAACAAAATAGCAGAGATGTTCACTCCTGATTTTTATTTGCCCGAATTAGACCTGTATATTGAACTTACTACATTAAAACAGAATCTGCTAACCGAGAAGAACCGCAAACTGCGTCAGCTCAGAGAACTTTATCCCGAAGTCAATATCAAGCTTCTAAATAAAAATGATTTTCTCAAGTTGTTAGCCAAATACGGTTATGGCCCTCTAGGTGAAGCTAAAGTAGAGGGGGTCGATCGAGTCCTATACAGCAATGTTAAAATTCAACGAAGGATAAGAACTCTAGCCAGACATATTTCACGCGATTACGCGGGTCAGCGATTAGTGCTAATAGGTATCTTGAAGGGCGTTGTTTGTTTTATGGCTGATCTGATGCAACACCTTTCCCTTCCGGTTACTCTGGACTTCATGGCTATCTCATACTATGGTAGCGATGGTCAGGTAGTCAAGATAACCAGAGACCTTGATAGCAGCATAACGGGGCAACACGTATTGATGGTTGAAGATATCGTAGATACGGGTATGACACTGAATTATATTCTCAGTCATCTTACTGCTCACAATCCCGCTAGCCTTCACGTTTGTACTCTGCTTGACAAGAGAGCACGTCGACTAGTAAATGTCCCTATTGATTACGTAGGCTTTGAAATCCCTGATGAGTTCGTAGTGGGTTACGGATTAGACTACAAGGGTGAATATCGCAATTTGCCCTTTATTGGTATCCTTCGCCCCGAGTTAATCAAAGACGAGGGGCCAACCCCGGCTTAGCTCTCTTATTCCATAACTATGTTTATCGCTGAAAAATAAACAAACTGGGGATAAAAAAGCCCCAAGTAACCTCACACTCCTTGGCTCTCCACCCACCTTCCTTTCTGCTTCCACCTACCTTGCGCCGGGCCTTTTAGCTCCCGGTGCTTTTCAGCTTCCGCCTACTTAGTGGTCGGCTCCACACTCGCCAGGGTTGCGTTCAATTACTTGGGGATTCTTAATAATATCATGTCTCCAAAATCTTGTCAAGAGGTTGAGAGAAATTCTTAAAAGCACATATCACAATCATAGCAGTCGAATAAAGGCCTAAATTCCCATTAGGCAGTCATGATAGAAAGACTTCTCGCTCACACACTGGTTGTCTCTATCAGAAGACATTCATAATGAGCGTTACGAGTTCTCGCCTTGTTACCTTGGCAAAGCCATCTCAGTTATGAAGGGATTTGTTTACTGCAGGTAAGTGCCCCACTTAACTCTAAATCTCTCCTTGACCTCTGGATTAACCAAACCGTGAGGCCATTCCCCTTTCAATACTCTGGCTACCTCTTCCCAGGGCTGCATAAACAGCTCTTCACGGGATTCCTCGGAATAGTAAGCAAAATGACCGGTGATTAGAACATTATCAAGCTTAAGTAACGGATTATCGGGGCCAGGTGGCTCTGGATTTAATACGTCTAAGCCTGCACCAGCAATTAGTCCCTCTGAAAGGGCAGTATAGAGAGCTTCTTCATCCACCAGCTCTCCCCGGGCTGTATTTATCAAATAAGCAGTGGTCTTCATCTTTCTAAATCGCTGAAGACCCATCAT
>JAZFXR010000128.1:0-7444 GCA_036448835.1 Dehalococcoidia bacterium
AAAGCACAGGTCACTGCAATAGAAAAGATTGAATCAAATATGGACGCTTCGCAAGCAGATCATTTCGCTCGAAGTGTCATTGAACAGGCTGGCTATGGAGATTGTTTTGGACACGGCCTAGGACACGGTGTTGGGTTAGCAGTGCACGAGTCCCCTACAATTAATCCCAGTTCCTCTGATACACTTATAGACGGCATGGTTTTTACTGTAGAACCGGGAATTTATGTTGAGGGACAAGGTGGCGTTAGAATTGAAGATCTGGTAGTTTTGGAAAATGGCAAAGCCAAAGTGCTTAGCCAGGGAAATAGGAATTTGTTATCCTAACAAGAAAGATAGGAAATAGAGTTTCAATTCACTATTAATATAATAAGGGATGGAGGTTACCAAATGATTGATGCCGGGGAATTGAGAAAGGGAAGCGCTATAGAGATAAACGGCGAAATATACCAGGTTCTTGAATACCAACATGTTAAAATGCAACAGAGGCAACCTGTAGTCAAGTTGAAACTTCGTGGTGTGCGTAGCGGGAATGTCACCGAACGGAATTTTCAATCCGGTGACAAAGTTACACCAGCATTTCTGGAGCATCGCTCTGTCCAGTACCTTTATAAAGATGGTGAACTCTATTACTTCATGGATAACGAAAGTTACGAACAGATTATGTTAACTGCAACCCAAATGGGAGAGGACACAAATTATCTTAAAGATGGCCTAGCGCTAGAGATTCTGACATGTAGGGGTGATTCAGTAGCCATAGAATTACCCATCGTGGTAGAGCTTCAAGTTACAGAGACAGACCCTGGCTTCAAGGGGGATAGGGCTACTGCGGGTACTAAAGCAGCTAAGCTAGAAACAGGAGTCAGCATTCAGGTACCTCTTTTCATTAACACAGGCGATATCATTAGAGTCAATACACGCACCGGGGAATATGTGGAGAAAGCTGGTTAGTATCGCTCGACCACCCATTTCTTTACCAGTAATATTCACTCTTTCCCAAAATTCCTAACACAACTAAGCTAAACGAATTCAGCTGCAACTTCAAGTAATCTGGTATAATCAGATAACAGGCTCTGATGCAGATTCTCCACTCGTTCGAAATAATCGATAGACAACAACAAGACGAATAGGATAATTGATAAAAGCTGATTTGCATGTTCATACCTGCTACTCTATTGATTGTCTAACACCTTTGGAGCAAATAATCCAGCGTTGCCTTGAACTAGGCATAAATTGTATTGCTGTAGCTGATCACAACACAGTTACCGGTGCTTTGGAGCTAAAGAAGATCGCCCCGTTCAAAGTAATCGTTGCTGAGGAGATCTTAACGCCTGCAGGTGAAATAATGGGGCTCTTTCTTAATGAAGCCGTTCCTCGTGGGCTGTCACCGCAGGAGACCATATCTCGAATCAGAAGCCAGGGTGGTTTGGTGGCTATCCCCCACCCATTTGGCAGGTCGCTGCCCTGGAGTAACAACATGCTGACCTCGACGGAAGTCTTATCTCAGGTCGATATCATTGAGACCTTCAATTCCCGTACACCGTTTTTAAATAGCATCGCCAGAGCCCGGGAATTAGCCAGAGAACAAGGAAAAGTTCCTAGCGCTGGCAGTGATGCCCATACTTTGGGAGAAATTGGTCGAGCATATGTGGAAATGCCGGAATTCGATGGACCTGACGGCTTCCTAAATTCCCTAGCTCAAGGCAAGATATTCGGGCAACAATCTGGCTATTTACCTCATTTTGCCAGCACGTGGGCTAAAATAAAGAAGCATGTATTTGGAGATCCTACGCGGCGTTTAACCTGAGCGCTAAGAGGATGATTTGCTTCGATTGCAGCGATAAGAAGCGCAGAAATCAATTGATGTGAAAATTAGCTTCGTTTTGGCAACCGCAAGTCCAGCGAAATGAAAGAAAGCGACCCGTTATCCAAACTGATCATAAGATGCCATGTTCCTCTTAAGTACTTAACTATTTATATCGCAGACGTTTCATAATTGCTATAGAGGAGGATAATTCAGATATCAATCAAGAGCGGCGTATCAAGTACGATAAAGAGGAAAGTACCATACCGATCCGACGGAAATTATTCAATCTCGCCTTCCCGTCTCGCGAAAAATCCACACAAGGCTGACAATAGCAATTATGGAAATGACAATTATGGTAATTAGACCTGCTTTGCCCAACCCACCAAATGCTTCAGCCGTGGCATTAACTGTAGAACCTACGTCCAATGAGTTTGGTATTCCAGCTATCATCCGACCACTTATCGATTAAAAAAACCTCTGCTCTCACGGGTAACCTAATCTTACTAGGTTGATTTAATCAAGCCCCTCATCGCTGTTTATCGCGATGCATCCATTTCATTTCTTTGCCGGTTTGCTGAGTATTTCGTCTACGATACCGTATTCCACTGCTTGTTCTGCACTCAGATAGAAGTCCCTATCAGTGTCGTGGGCGATCTTTTCCACCGGCTGGCCGGTGTGATTAGCTAAGATATTACGTATCGTTTCCTGTATCCTCATTATTTCCCTGGCCGCAATCTCAATATCGGCCGCCTGACCTTGAGCACCGCCAGCGGCCTGGTGCAGATGTACAGTGCAATTGGGCAAAGCATACCTTTTGCCCTTGGTTCCCGCGCAAAGAAGCACTGTACCCATGCTAGCAGCCAGACCGACACAAATAGTGGACACAGGGCAACGAAGAATCTGCATAGTATCGTAGATAGCCAAGCCAGCGCTGATGATGCCACCCGGGCAATGTACGTAAAGATTTATATCCTTTTCCGGGTCCTCCCTCTCTAAATAGAGGAGTTGGGCGATAATAAGATTGGCTATCTGGTCATTGATCGGCGTGCCCAAAAAGACAATTCTCTCTCTGAGCAGTAGTGAATATATATCGAAAATACGCTCTCCCCGAGCACTGGTCTCCGTCACCGTAGGAATTACAACCTGAGATATTGTTTCCATCATTCCTCCTTTGCCATATTTTTAACACTACCAATGGCTATTTCTAATAATCGGTCCATTGTCTTCTGAGTGAGCAAAGATTGTTCAATTGATTGCCTAACTTGGGGCAGTGAAAAGAATTGTCTCGTCTTTTCCTTTTCCTCGGCATCATTGGCAATTTCATCTACCTTATTATCTACTTCAGAAGCATCAATTTCAATCTCTTCTTTCTCAGCTAATTTCCCCAAAACCAGACCCTGAATAAGTCGCTTTGTCGCTATAGGGCGCAGTGCTTGTGTTACTTCTTCCTCTGTCCTAGTAGTCTTTTCCAGATAATCCGCTACATCTCCGAAACCAAAACGGCGTGCCTCGTCTCTGAGTAACCCGGTAATTTCCTCGTCCTCCAAAATAGGGGGATAATTCGCCTCGCTGATTTCCACCAAAGAGTCAAGTGCTTTTTGCCTCAACTCCAAACGATTCCTGACCTCGGCTTTGGCTTTTAAATCGTCGGTCAATTTCGCCCTCATATCCTCTAGGTTATCATAGCCAGCAGCCTGAGCCAGCTTGTCATCAAGCTCTGGTAACTGCTTCTCCTTTATTTCGCTGATAGTAACTTTGAAAGTGGCTTCTTTGCCACCCATCTCTTTAATTGGGTAGTCATCAGGAATAGTCGAAGTGAAAATTCCTTCCTTATTCTTTTCAATGCCCTTCAAATGAGAGGCAAATCCAGGCACAGGTGAACGCGAATCTTCATTAACTTCATATAATATGCCTTTCTGATTCAACCATGGTTTCCCATCAACATCGGCTTCGATATCCATGGTAATTAAATCACCCAGCTCAACAAGACGATCTACCGGAACCCACGCCCCTTGCCTTTCCCGGACCTCCTCCATGGCTGCAGTAACTTCTTCTTCGCCGATTTTTTCGGGAGGGGCAGGTTCGAGCTTTATGCTATGGTAATCGCCAAGTTTAACTTCAGGCTGGAGAGATACCACAGCCTTGAAAATCACAGGCTCAGTCTGAGTGATCTCTATTTGTGGTTGAGCTATAGGTGTAAGTTGCTGAGACTCTATCGCCTGTCCATAAAGTTGCGGTATAAGATGCTCCAAAGCATCGTCCAGCAAATTTTTCTTTCCTATGTGCTGTACCAGAATATCCCGTGGTGCCTTTCCTCTGCGGAAACCAGGTACAGATACTTCTTTAACCAGGTGATGATAAGCCTCGTCCAGCGACTTATCTAACTCGCTGCCTTCAGCCTCAATAGTAAGCGCTGTCTGGCAATTACCTAAACTCTCTGTGCTTACTTTCACTTTTCATTTCCTGTCATTGTGTATGAAGGACCTCGTGCTTCAGCTTAAGGTTCAGCTCGTCAAGTTGGTGCTTAGTAACATATGAAGGGCTGTCCAGCATCATGTCAACGGCGTTTTGATTTTTCGGGAAAGCAATGACCTCCCTTATACTCCATTCCCGAGCTAATAACATCACCAAACGGTCCAGTCCTATCGCTATACCGCCATGGGGCGGCGCTCCATATTCCAGTGCCTCTAAGAAACCTCCGAATCGGTCTGCCATTTCTTCTTTGCTGTAACCGAGGAGACCGAATATTCTCTCTTGAAGCTGGCGGTCGTGAATTCTGATGCTACCGCTGCCAAGTTCACAACCATTGCACACCACATCATAATGTTGACCATAGACTTTAGCCGGTTCTGCATCAAGAAGCGACACATCTTCCCATCTGGGAGCAGTAAATGGATGGTGCATGGGTTCCCAACGATTCTCAGTCTCATTCTTCTCTAAAAAAGGAAAATCAACTATGAAGGCAAAAGCCAGCAGGCTATCGTCGGTTAGATTAAGCCGCTGTCCCATCTCGCGGCGTAACCCATCCAGTGTCCTGTTGACTACCTCCAGTTTATCAGCCACGATCAGTAAAAGATCACCGGGCTTTGCTTCAAATCTATTGGCTATTTCTTCTAATTGTCTAGGTGTTAAGTATTTGGCAACCGCCGATTTTACACCATCTGAGGTTATTGCTTCTCCCGTAAAAGCTATTGTCGCCAAACCACGAGCACCGTAGTCCTTGGCTAGATTAGTCAATTCATCAAGTTGATGGCGAGTATAATGACCGCATAGAGGGGCACATATCCCTTTTACTCTGCCATTGTTGTCTAGTGCCGAACGGAAAACCTGAAAGTCGGTATTGGCAGCGATATCGGACATATCTTTGAGTTCCAGGCCAAATCTGACATCTGGTTTGTCAGTGCCATATTTCTCCATTGTCTCTTTGTAGGAAAGGTAGGGAAAGGGCTCAAGTAATCTCATATCAGGTTTAACGGTCTTGACAAGCGACGTAAAAAGCTCCTCCATGATCTTCAATATGTCCTCTACTTCGATGAAACTCATTTCCATGTCAAGCTGGGTAAACTCAGGCTGGCGATCTGCTCGAAGATCTTCATCCCTGAAGCAACGAGCTATCTGGAAATACTTGTCAAAGCCGGCTACCATGAGTATTTGTTTGAGCTGTTGCGGGGATTGAGGAAGAGCATAAAATTTACCGGGGTTAATACGACTGGGCACAAGGTAGTCACGGGCTCCTTCCGGTGTGCTTTTAATTAATATAGGTGTTTCGACTTCAACAAACCCTAAATCATCGAGGAAATCACGAATGAACTTTGTCATCCTGTAACGTAGGAGTAGATTATCCTTCATTCTCGGTCTTCTGAGATACAGGTATCGAGCCTTAAGGCAAAGCGACTCTTCGACATCTTCATCCTCACTTATGTAAAAAGGTGGCGTCTTCGATTGATTAAGGATAATGGCTTCTTTTGCTACAACTTCAATATCTCCGGTAGCTAATTTGCGATTCTCCGTCCCCTCAGGCCGTGCAGCAACTTCTCCAGCAATTTGAATCACATACTCGCTGCGGAATGAGCCAGCTAATTGGTATGCCTCTTGTGATATCTGGGGATTGAATACGACCTGGACTATGCCTTCACGATCACGCAGGTCGATGAACACTTTGCCGCCATGGTCACGACGCCGGTGCACCCAGCCAGCTAGAGTTACTTCTTGCCCGGCATGACCTCTCCTCAGTTCTCCACAGTTATGGCTTTTCAGCAAGTATAGTCTCCTTTTCTGGACTGCTCATTATAGCCTATGGAAGGGCTTTCCTTCAATTGAGCTAATATATCAAGGCTTTGCTAGTTCTTGAAGAACGGCTAGTACATCTCGCTGAGACACATCGCCACGGATTACTGCTCTGCCTATATCTTGTAACAATACCCAGCGAATTGCCTTATGCTTGACCTTCTTGTCTAATTCCATAGCTTTTGTAACCTCAATCAAATCCAGGTCAGCAAAGCCAATGGGCAAGCCGAATTCCTGCAATATAGCTTGTTGGTGTTCCACAGTCGCCGCAGGCAGAAGACCCAATCGCTGACTGAGTTTAGCAGCTCCTATCATGCCAATGGCTACCGCTTCGCCGTGAAGAAAGTGCTTATATTGAGTAGCCGCTTCTAACCCGTGAGCAATGGTATGTCCATAATTCAAGATGGTGCGTTTCCCTTCCCTTTCTCTTTCGTCCTGGCTGACAACCTGAGCCTTGATAGCAGCGCTTCGCGCAATAGCCCGGGTAATCAACTCTGGCTCCGGTTTTGTCAGCCCGTCAACATTGCTCTCCAAGAATTGAACGAACTCCTCATCAAGGATCAAGCCGTGCTTGATAACTTCAGCCCAGCCTGAAGTCAGCTCACGCTGAGGCAGAGTGGTAAGAGTCTGGCAGTCAGCCAGAACCAGGTTAGGCTGGTAGAATGCACCAATAAGATTTTTGCCCTTGGGATGATTAACCCCGACCTTACCACCGATGCTGGCATCAACCATGGCTATCAAACTGGTCGGCACTTGTATCCAGGGCATGCCCCGTAAAAAAGTGGCAGCTATGAAACCTGCCAAATCACCTACCATGCCGCCACCCAAGGCAATGATGATGTCATCTCGTTCTGCCCGCTGTTCGACAAGGAAATCATAAACCTTGGTAGCATAGTCCATGCTTTTCGTTTCTTCACCCGGCTGCACTACAAAGGTATTAACGGAAAAGCCAGCGCTCTTGAGGATTCCCTTAACTCTGGCCCCGTAAAGAGAGAAGACATTTTCGTCGCTAATTATGGTGGTTTTATCGGACAGGGCAGCTTTCTTTAGCTTTTCTCCTAATTTACCCAACAAGCCATAACCAATAAAGACAGGATAACTTTGGGTCGCAGTCTCTACCAAACAGGCGATGTCTTCATCATTTGTATCTAATAGCTGACAGCTATCAGTACGACGAAATAATCTCCAGGCCCTTATTATCTCTTCGGCTACTTCCCTAACGCCTAAGCAGTCAGTATGGATTGTCCAATCTGCTTTCGCATAGTAAGACTGTCGATTGGCTTTGAGCTGCCTGATGCGTTCTAAAGGATTATCAACAGTTAGAAGAGGACGAACTTCGGTCTCTGGACTGCA
>JAZFXR010000129.1:0-2354 GCA_036448835.1 Dehalococcoidia bacterium
GATAGCATGAGTGGGCATTCGTTTATCTCGGAAACAAAATACGGTTATTTATGCCACGCGAGGTTGGGTATCGCCCAAGAAAACTCAGGAAAGCTGGTGGCGCTAGTGCGGCAGAACGCCAGGCTCATTGCTGAGAGAGAAAATCTAGACTACATCATCGCCGATGGGCCTCCGGGCATAGGCTGCCCGGTTATCTCCTCGCTATCGGGTGCCAATCTGGCATTGCTGGTGACTGAGCCCACGCTATCAGGGATGCATGACCTCGAGCGTGTCATTGGTGTTTGCCGCCACTTTGGCGTTCCTGCCCTCGTCTGTATAAATAAATATGATATTAATCTAGAAAATACCCGCCAGATCGAAAGCTATTGCCTTAACGAGGGAATAGAGGTAGCATCCGAAATACGCTTTGATGATGTGGTTACTAAGGCTCTTATTAAGCGATTGCCTGTCGTAGAATGTGGCGATGGTGAAGTCAGTCGTGAAATAGATAAGTTATGGCAAGTTATTGCCCGAGCACTGAGCTGACAAGAAGGCTAACAACGAAACTAAGGTGAAAGGAGGAATAGAATGCAAAAGGCCGATGCAGTAGTTATTGGAGGAAGCGCCGCTGGACCGGTAGCGGGGATTAGTTGCCGTAGAAGGTATGGGGACAAAAGTGTAATTCTAATTCGCAAGGAAAAGCAGGTGCTCGTCCCTTGTGGAATCCCCTATATCTTCGGAACTCTAGGCAGCCCGGAAAAGAATCTGATTCCTGATGCCTTGCTTCAGAACAACGATATTGAGCTTGTTGAAGGCGAAGCGATGGAAGTAAACAGAGAAAAGAAGGTGGTTTCACTGAGCAATGGGAACACGGTCAGCTACGATAAGCTAATCTTTGCTACTGGTTCTTCGCCTGTAGTCTTGCCCATTCCTGGCATAGAAAAGGGGAACGTTTTTACAGCGAGGAAGGATGCAGCATATTTGCAGAACATGCTTGATGCGCTTAATGATGCCAAGGACATTGTAATAATAGGAGGAGGCTTCATCGGTGTGGAGTTCGCCGATGAGTGCAAGAAAGGCCGTAACTGTAATGTCACTATCGTGGAGATGCTTCCCCATTGTCTGCAGCTAGCTTTAGATGATGAGTTCTGTTCCGAGGCCGAGGGTGTACTTAGAGATAGGGGCATTAAGTTGCTTGTGGATAGCAAAGTTGAAGCAATACTCGGTGATAATCAGGTTAGCGGAGTCAGGTTATCCGGGGGACAGGAGCTAAAAGCTGATATCGTCATCGTTGGAGTTGGTGTGGCGCCGAACAACGAACTAGCTAAGAGGGCTGGCCTTGAAATAGGGCCAGGAAAAGCGATTGCAGTGGACCGATATATGCGCACCACGGGAGACCCAGATGCCTTTGCCTGCGGCGATTGCGCAGAAAAGGTCTCATTCTTTAGCGGTAAGCCAAGCCGTCTTATGCTCGCATCTATCGCCTGTACCGAGGCACATATAGCTGGAGCTAATCTCTTTCATACGCACTATCAGAATCCAGGAGCGGTCGGCGTTTTTTCCACCATAATCGGTGAGCGAGCCTTTGCCTGTGCTGGTCTGACGGAGAGAGCAGCGAGACAAGAGGGTTATGACATTGTGCTGGCTGAATCAACGGCTCCGAATACACATCCAGGGGGTATGCCGGGGGCAGTCTCCACCAAAGTGAAGCTGGTATTTTCGAAGCATAATAGGATGTTACTTGGTGGCGGAATCTCGGGAGGTAAGAGCGTCGGCGAGATAGCCAATGTTATTAGCGCCTGTATCCAGAGTAAGATGACTGCTTGTGAGCTCTCCCTGTTTCAAATGGGCACCCACCCCTCCTTGACAGCATCGCCGATAGTTTATCAGTTGGTGAATGCGGCAGAACTTGCTACCAACGCTAAATAGGAATTAATGATGCGAGGGTATGATGCCAATTTATGATTATAAGTGCCAGGATTGTGGCAAGATCGCGGAGATATTCCTCAAGAAGGTGGACGGCGGTCAACCTGTAGCCTGTCCTGTCTGTGGTAGCAAAAACGTGGAGAAACTTGTCTCTGCCTCTTATGTGCTGCAAATTGAAGCTAAAGCACCAGGCAGAACCTGTTGTGGCAAGGCAGAGCGTTGCGAGACGCCTCCTTGCTCCTTGAACGATACTTGCAGGAGGGATAACAAATGAGATTTGCAGTACCTATGGTGGACGGTAAGGTGGCTGCTCACTTTGGCCATTGCAGCCATTTCGCCTTATTTGATGTCGATGAGGCGACTAAGGCAATTGTAAAAAGGGAGGTCATACCATCACCAGGACATCAACCCGGGTTTCTCCCCGCCTGGCTGGCTGAAGAAGGGGTTTC
>JAZFXR010000130.1:0-3404 GCA_036448835.1 Dehalococcoidia bacterium
CCATCAATGCCTCTCTTACTCCAGGCCTATAAAAGTCGCACCTCTAATCCTCTACCACTCCCCAAAAATATTCCCCGCTTCTGATTAAGTAAAATAGGCAATAAGCGCCACTGCCCCTATTATGATAAGCCAGATGCCCACCAGATAGTTGAGGATTTTTGGAAAAATCATTACTACGATACCGAAGATCAGGGTGATGATTCCTCCAATGAGGCTTATGCTAGGGATTGCTTCAAGAAAACCAAACATAGATTATCACCTCCTGTAATTGAATTACTACTAGTATTATATGAAAACAAGTATTTCGTCAATAGGTATGTTCACCTATTACTATCGAGCAGATTTTATCACGGTAGGGTCGGAACACACTTGAACTTGACTATGCCTCCGAGTAAAATAGCAAATACCATGATTGGCTTTGAGCAAATGAAGAGGCTATCCCGAACGTCCCCTTCTAGAATAGTGCTCTTGGTGATAGACGGTCTAGGCGGTTTACCTGATACTAAAACCGGTAAAACGGAACTGGAGTCAGCTAAGAAGCCGAACCTGAATCGCATAGCCAAAGACTCCATTTGCGGGCTGATTGACCCTGTCAGCCCGGGAATTACGCCGGGGAGCGCGCCGGGCCATCTAGCAATCTTTGGCTATCACCCTGTTCAATATCATATCGGGCGGGGGGTTCTGGAAGCCCTGGGAATAGACATAGAACTCAAGCCCAGTGACATCGCGGCGCGCGGTAATTTCTGCACGGTTGATGACAAGGGAATCATTACCCACAGGAGGGCAGGGCGGATTTCCACAGACAAGAATACCATACTATGCCGTTTATTGAGTGATATCATCATAGAAGGGGTTGAGGCCTCCGTGCTGCCGGTGAAAGAACACAGATTCGTGCTCATCCTCCGGGGCCAAGGTTTATCTCCTGACCTATCAGATTCCGACCCTCAGCAAATAGGGCTAGCACCCAAAAAAGTAGAGGCGTTATCACCACAAGCACAGAGAACAGCGGAAATTGCCAACGGGTTTGTGTCTCAAGCAAGCAGCCTCTTACAGGGCAAGACCCCCGCCAACATGGTGCTTCTGCGCGGCTTTTCCCGTCGCCCCGACATCCCCTCCATACCCGAAATCTATAAACTGAAGCCGGCAGCCATCGCTGCTTATCCTATGTACCGAGGTTTAGCCCGCCTGGTTGGCATGAAGATATTACCGGCGGGTGAAACTATGATTGACGAACTGAATACTCTGGACCGCCAATATACCAAACATGATTTCTTCTTCATCCATTTCAAGACCACGGACGCCCGAGGGGAAGATGGCGATTTCCAAGCCAAAGTCGAAGCCATTGAGGAACTCGATAGTGCCCTCTCCGGCTTACTCAGTTTAGACCCGGAAGTCCTAGTTGTTACCGGAGACCACTCTACCCCCGCAGCCTTAGCCATGCACAGCTGGCATCCAGTCCCTTTCATGCTGAAGTCCAAATGGTGCCGCCCCGATAATGTCGCTGAATTCTCGGAACGAGCCTGCCTTGCCGGTGCCATGGGGCGTTTTCCGGCTACGGAAATCATGCCCTTAGCCATGGCGAATGCTCTGAAACTGGACAAGTTTGGCGCCTAGTACGAGAAGACACCAAGCACTAATGGCCAAAATCCAAAGCAAAATAGGTTTTGGTATCTAAATCTGGAATTCCGGACTTTTTTAGGACGTAGAGATTGGATATTAGGATTTGTCCGTCTCGGGCTGAGCCGCCTCCCCCAGACCTGCTTGTTGCACTGCTTCCATTAAGCGGGCAGCTCTAGGATAGCCAATTCGAAGACGACGCTGCAAAAAAGAAGTGGAGATATGCTTATATTCTTGCGCCAGTTGCTTTGCGTCCTCCAAAAGAGGGTCGGGGGGGGCAACCATCTGCCCACTTAATGGGCGATCAGCCACTTCATCAAAGTCGACAGAGCTCATCTCAACTTGCTGCTGGTTTCCCCAGAAATACACCAACCTATCGAGCTCAGCGTCAGAAACAAAGCTTCCTTGAAGACGTTTAGGTTTGCTAGCTTCAGTCGGCATGTACAGCATATCGCCTCTACCCAGCAATTTCTCAGCACCCACCATGTCAAGTATGGTCCTGGAATCTACGTGGGACGTAACTGCAAAACTAATGCGGGTAGGAAAGTTAGCTTTAATAAGCCCCGTAATTACGTCTACTGAAGGGCGTTGTGTAGCTACGACGAGATGAATGCCTGTAGCACGAGCCAATTGAGCCAACCGACAAAGCGCATGCTCCACCTCATCGAAAGCTGTCAGCATTAAATCAGCCAGTTCATCAATGACGAGCACCAAATATGGCAACACTTCTCCGGGTGAGCGGTCTTTATTATAACCCTCAATATTACGTGCCCCCGCCTTAGCAAACTGACGATATCGATTATCCATCTCTTGAGTAAGCCATCTCAGAGCCTTTATAGCCTTGTCAGTATCCACAACCACAGGAGCAAGCAGATGGGGCACTGCATTAAAATTCACCAACTCCACCCTCTTGGGGTCAACCATGATGAACCGAACGTCGTCGGGGCTGTTGTGCAGAAGCAGGCAACAGATAATAGAATTCAGACAAACAGTTTTACCACTACCAGTAGATCCAGCAATAAGCAAATGTGGCATCTTACTCAGGTCTGATGCCGTCGCCTCACCACCGGCACCTTTACCCAGAGCGATAGCTAACTTGGAGCGGGCTCGAATCTTCTGAAAAGCAGTGCTCTCTATCGCACTGCGAAGAGCAACTGATCCAAATACAGTGTTAGGGACTTCAATGCCCACCACGGATGCCCCGGGCACTGGAGCCTCAAATCTGATACTGGAAGCAGCTAATGCTAAAGCTAAGTCGTTGCTCAGGGAGGTAATGCGCTCTACCCTTACCCTGGTTCTGGATACTTCCTCTACTCTCGTTTCGTAGCTACCGTTCCTTCCCTTTTCTCTTACTTCCTTGTATTTTCTATCCCAACCAGGCTCAACACCAAATTGTGTCACGGTAGGCCCGATGTTTACCTGTACAACCTTAGCTTCTACACCATAGCTTGCCAGAGCTTCCTCTATCAATCGAGCTCGCTGGTCGATATCTGCCCTGTCCAATATCACCTCAGCCGGCTTATCCAGGATATCAATCGGTGCCAGTTGCCATCCTCCGGCGGTAAGAATTGGTTCGTGTTCTGATTGCCAAACAGGAGGAGAGGGGAGTCCGGCAGGCTTCGCCTCCACTTCATCGACTTTCCCTGCTTCAGGGGAGGCAGCTTCCAGAGGTGTAACTTCACTAGGAGCTTGTGGGGGCAAGACAAGCCTGGAAGGACGTCGGAAAATCCCAATCAAGAGTAGCCAGCCTTTTCTAGCAACGTTCCAAGATTCTTGAGGGATGATAA
>JAZFXR010000131.1:0-10873 GCA_036448835.1 Dehalococcoidia bacterium
CCGGCAGCGATCTTGGCGACAATATCTGGCTCTAAAACCTTGATAGTCATCTATGTCTATTCTACACGGTTACGTGTATTTCGTCAATAGGTTACGAAAAAAAATCGAAATGCCTGTCGATTTTTTCTAAAGGTGCCAAACTGGCCAGGAGTTTTTTAACACCGGCTTCTTCGAAGGCTACAGTAAGCTCCTGGTCATCCCTGGTATAAAAGCAATTCATCACTATACCAAAGCCAAATTTACTGTGGCGAACATGATCACCGACTTTTAGCGCTAGTGTGTCAGCACCTGAAGGTGGGAACTCGGAGTTCAGATCAAAAGTGGGACTGACCTCGGGAGTCGAGCTGTCTTCCCATAATCCTTTCGGACTTATAAGATGGGGTGAAATGTCCTGGAGGAAACGGGATGGTGGGTTTGCCGTGGTACCACCGAATAGGCTCCGACGGTAACTGCGTAAAAGATAGAGTCGCTCCTTAGCTCTGGTTATTCCAACATAGCAAAGGCGGCGTTCTTCCTCCATCTCCTCCGGGTCGTCAAAGGATTTCCTGTGTGGAAGAATTCCTTCTTCCAGGCCAACGATAAAAACCACGGGGAATTCTAATCCTTTGGCTTGGTGCAACGTGATCAGTGTTACAGCGTCAACCTTTTCATCCAGTTCGTCTATGTCCGATACCAGGCTTACCTTTTCCAGAAATGCGGCCAAAGCTTCTTCGGGGTTGAGGTCGTCATATTCACTAGCGACACTTCTCAGTTCGACTATGTTCTCCCATCTATCATCCCCATCCTCCTTGTTTAAGATATGTTCTTTATATCTGGTACGTTCCAATACCTTATCCACTAAAGCAGAAAGACTTAACTCATGGCTCTGGGCGGTGAGCTCCGCCATAGCAGCATTGAATCCCGCTAGGGCTTGAGAAATGCGTTGAGGAAGGATTTTCTCACTTGATACCTGTTCTATAGCACCGAAAAAGGAGGAGTTGTGAGCCTTCGCCCACGATTGAAGCTGACTGAGGGTACGATGCCCAATTCCCCTTACAGGAAGATTTATTATCCGTAGAAGGCTAACATTGTCCTGGGTATTGTGAATGAGTCTGAGGTAGGCAATGATGTCCTTAATCTCTCTGCGTTGGTAGAAGCGCGTGCCACCTACAAGTCTATAAGGCACACCATATCTAAGGAAAGTCTCCTCCAATGCCCGTGATTGAGCATTGACCCGATACATGACGGCGCAATCTTTAAGGGATGTCTGTTCTTGACCAACGAGTTTCTCGATTTCGTTGACCACAGATTGAGCTTCTTCCTCAGCATTGTAACTTTCGATAACAGTTACCGAAGCCCCGTCTTCGTTTTCCGTCCATAGCTTTTTGGGTTTGCGCTGTAAATTTGCTGAGATGATGTCTGAGGCTACCTCTAAAATGGTTTTGGTGGAGCGGTAGTTCTGCTCTAAAAACACTACTTTAGCCTCGGGGTAATCCTTTTCGAAACTCAGGATGTTATGCAAATCAGCGAATCTCCAGGAATAAATAGACTGGTCAGGGTCGCCGACCACACACAGATTCCGGTACTCTCCTGCCAGGTTCTTCATCAACATATACTGGACAACGTTAGTGTCCTGAAATTCATCGACCAGAATGTGAACATACTTCGACTGGTATTTTTTGAGAATCTGAGGGTGGTGTTGAAACAATTGCACCGTCCTCATCAGTAAATCGTCGAAGTCCACGGCCTGGCCGTGGCTGAGCAACTGCTGATAGACTTGATAGACCCTGTGCACTATCTCCTCAAAATAGCTGTTGACTCGCTTGGCATAGTCCTCAGGATTGACAAGACGACTCTTAGCTGCGCTGATGGCTGAGCGCAAGGCCTTGGGAGCATACTGTTTGGGATCGAGATTCAGCTCCTCCAGAGCTTGTTTTATTAGGCTTAGCTGGTCTTCTTCATCGTAGATAACAAAGCTTGAGCTAAGTCCGATGGCTTTGCCCTCACGACGAAGAATTCGGGCACAGATAGCATGGAAGGTGCCCAAAGTTAAGGCTTCTGCTGCCTGTCCCAGGAGTTGTTCAAGTCTATCCTTCATTTCCCGGGCGGCTTTGTTAGTGAAGGTAACTGCTATGATGTTGTTGGGGCTAACACCGCAGGATTTAATCAGATAAGCAACCCGATGAGTAATAACTTTGGTTTTGCCGCTACCGGGTCCAGCCAATATGAGTACAGGTCCTTCAATAGCCTCCACAGCCTCTCTCTGGGCGGGATTAAGCGCGGCTAAGATATCCATGAGGACTCAATAACTATTATAGCATCGAGGAGGATGAACACCCAAAGAGCAGGTTGGATTTGGGAAGGCTGAAACGGGTTCTGATAGAAAACTGTCAGATTGAGCTAGCTAAGCTTTGTTGTTATACTTAATATCGAAAATGATTGATTGGAATGATTGTCAGGCGAACCTGGGAACATCTTTCCGCCGGGCATATTTGCTTGAACAGGCTTTCACGCACCTATCTTACCTCAACGAAAATCCAGGTTCCGACCGGCCAAGCAATGAACGCTTAGAGTTCCTCGGTGATTCCATACTTAATTTTATTGTAACGGGAAAGCTATATAAGGCGTTTCCCAAACTAACCGAGGGAGACCTAACAGAGATCCGCGCTTCTCTAGTCTGCCGAGACACATTGGCTGGACTCGCTTATTCACTTAAGCTTGGTGACTGGCTCTTGTTAGGGCGAGGTGAGGAAGCAGATGGAGGCAGGGCAAAACCGAGCAACTTAGCCAATACTATGGAGGCGCTAATTGGTGCTTTATATTTAGACCAGGGTCTAGCCAAGGTAAGGAGATTTGTTCTCAATCAACTTAGCCCTGAATTAGAAAGAATAAAGGCTGGCAAGACAACTCCAAACTACAAGGCATTAGTGCAGGAGTTCATCCAGGGGCAGAGGAGGCCAACGCCGATTTATCGCCTAGTGCAAGCTAGTGGTCCTGACCACAGCAAGCAATTTACCGCTGAAATACTGGTGGAAGGGGAGGCGTTGGGTACGGGAACCGGGAAAAGTAAGAAAACTGCTGAGAGCCAAGCAGCAAAAGCAGCTTGGGAAATGTTGAGGTGCAAACATGGGTAGACGAGACTACAGACGACGAGAACCGAAGAAATCCAAGAAAGGGGCACAGAAAAGCAAGCCGATCTCGGAGTTTGTGCCACAGGTGGAGACAGAGGTAATCAAGAGGAAGAAGAAACCTGTCGAAGAGGGAGAGGAATAGATTGGAGTGGCAGCTTACCTGGAGCTGTACAGTAGTGGAAAACTAAGGGAGCGGATAGACGCGGCTGTATCTTTGCTTGAGAGCTGTTCTGTATGCCCTCGCATCTGCAATGTGAATCGCCTGACTGTTGATGTCGGCAAGTGTCAAACACCTCGCGAAGGAATGATATCCAGCTATGGATCGCACTTCGGGGAGGAAGCCCCGTTAGTGGGCAAACATGGTTCAGGGACCATATTCTTCACTAACTGTAACCTCAGATGTCTATTCTGTCAGAATTACTCCATTAGCCAGCTCGGCGAGGGGCGGAAGGTGAGCAAAGAAGAACTAGCCCGCATAATGCTCCTCCTTCAAGCTGAAGGATATCACAACATAAACCTGGTATCCCCAACTCACGTAGTTCCTCAGGTTCTTGAGGCACTAGAGCTAGCTGCGGAGTATGGTTTGCATCTCCCCTTAGTATACAACAGTGGTGGCTATGATTCAGTGGAGACCTTGAGAATACTTGACGGAGTTATCGACATTTATATGCCTGATATGAAATATGATGATGAGGAGACTGCTAGAAAATTATCAGACGTTGATAACTATCCTGAGATAAATAGAGTCGCAATTAAGGAAATGCATCGGCAAACAGGTGACCTTGAGGTAGATGGGGAGGGAGTGGCTCAACGAGGACTCTTGATTCGCCACCTTATTTTACCTCATGGGTTAGCAGGAACAAAGAGTATAATGAGTTTTCTCAGCAATGAAGTCTCCCGTAACACCTATGTCAATATTATGGATCAATACCATCCCTGCTACAAGGCTTTTCAGATTCCAAGTTTGAGGCGCCGAATATCATCCACAGAATTCCATGAAGCATTGTCCTTGGCTCGGGAAGCAGGGATAAGTCGACTGGACAAGATGCATCGCTTAGAGATTGTCTCCACTGGCTCAGTATGATAAAAGTAATCCAGGATTGCAGTGATATCCAAGAACGACAAGGAGGAAATCAGAGTAACAATATGGCTGATAGGGCACGACTATCAGTGACAGTTTACGGAAGGGTGCAAGGAGTATATTTCCGCTATTTCGTTCTAAGTACAGCCAGAGGACTGGGCTTGAAAGGCTACGTTCGTAATCTTGGCAGTGGTGATGCCGTAGAAGTTCAAGCTGAAGGAGAGAAGCCGCAGTTGGATACACTACTGGAGCAACTTAAGACGGGTCCGCCGGGAGCCCGGGTGAAGAGAGTGGACATAGATTGGTCGAACTATTCAGAGCAATTCACCGACTTTAAGATAAGATATTGAGAGAAATTAAGACTCAAAGCTCAGAAGTGAAAACAACAACCAGAAATACAAAATTTCTACTTTAACTTCTTGCACCACTCAGTCCTCAAGCTGAACCCTACCCTCACTAATCAATGCTAAATGCTCGCTATTAATTCCGGTTATTTGAGAAGCCTTAATATCAATTTCATGGGGTTCGCCAACCAGGATCTTCCCATAGTCCTCCGTTTCGCCCTTCGCGGGGTCATCAGTGTAGGAGAATTTTTGATGGGCTTCGATAATGCCCAAATCGAATGGTAGGGTGAAGTAGAGGTCAGCAAGGACTCTCTCGATACCCAACTCATATAGGGCTGCCCAGCCGCCCGATTTCCCCTTCTCATACTTGCTTACGGGCAATAGACTCAAAAGGTTTGCTATACTGAAGTTGCCGGAATCACCACGAATTTTGAACGGTGTAACGCTAATCAAGAAGTCACTGCGTAACACTACATTGGGTACCCAGAAACTCTCCACGGCATAGAAGTGAGATAGGGGATTCTGAACCTCTATGAAAATGGAATCTCTAATATCGAGCATAAGGACGTGATGAAAATTATACCCCAAAGCTTGATATACCGGGTAAATCGATTCACCGCTGGGAGTCCCGTCCGCAATGAGAATATCCGCATTGCTGAGTTTTCTAATACCTTTAATAATGGCATTAAGTAGTTTGGGGCTAGTAGTTACAGGATACGAGAAAGGATAACCAGCACAGGGTTTGATCAAAACTCGTCTCGCCCAGGCAAGCTGTGGAGGAGGAGTAAACACAAAATCCGAATCTTTAACAATCATTGGTTTCATGCCGGTGATGAAATTTCAATAACTACATAGCCGGTCGCAATACCACAATTTCAGTAGTAGCCGGAAGTTTTTCTCGTTCGAAGTCCACTTCACTATTATCAATTCTTCTCACATTTTCCTTACTTTTAAGAAAATCCTCAACATCAGCTATAGGATAGGCACACTTAGGCGTCTTAAAATGCATGGGGATAATTATTTTGGGCCCTATTTGCTCGCATACCTGACTGGCTGTCGAGGCATCAATGGTAAAGAAACCACCGACAGGAACAAATAGTACATCCACAGCACCAATTTCACTAACCTGCTCCCGACTAAGCACATGCCCTAAATCACCCAAGTGACAAAGTTTTATATCATCTATGGTGAAACAAATGATAGTGTTAAGTCCCCTTTGTCCGCCCTGAGCCTCATCATGGTAAGTGGCTATACCTTTGAACTGGATACCTTTGGCAGTCTCTGTGCCGTCACTTTTAACTACATCAGGTTTCCCTTTTACTGTGGAAACATCACTATGGTCATCATGTTCATGACTCACCGTAATGACATCGGCAGTTTCCTCGATGGGAGAGTAATTAATACCTCCGCCCACAGCATAAGGGTCGGTAATTACTCTTAGCCTATCTCTTGAGATAATCAAGAAACACGCATGACCTAACCATTTAACTCTCATACAGCCTCCTGATTCTTAGCCTCGTTTAAGGCCAGCTCGATTAAGGTTCTGACCCCAAAACCGGTAGCACCCTTCACTATATATCCACTCTCCTTATTGGAGAGACGGGGACCGGCTATATCGATATGTACCCAGGGGGTATCATCAACAAATTCAGCCAGGAAGAGGGCGGCAGTGATAGCCCCACCGTACCTGTTACCGGTATTCTTGATATCTGCAATTTCGCTTTTGATTTGTTCTTTGTACTCCTCGGGCAAGGGCATATGCCACATTTTCTCCCCGGTTCTTTGCGCAGCACCAAGGACTTTATCTACTAGGCCTTGGTCATTGCCAAATAGACCGCTATAAAGCAAGCCTAAGGCGACCCGGCAAGCTCCAGTTAATGTAGCCAAATCTATCAGGGGAGATAAACCCAGCTTCTGGGCATAGCTCAAGGCATCAGCCAGGATGAGCCTTCCTTCGGCATCCGTGCTTATCACTTCGATAGTTTTGCCATTCATGGCCTTCAGTACATCCCCTGGTTTCAAGGCTGTGCCACTGGGCAAGTTCTCAGTAGTAGGAATGATGGCCGTGACGTTAATCCTAAGTTTTAACTGAGCAATGGCCGCAAGTGCCGTCATAACTGCCGCAGCACCGGCCATGTCAGCCTTCATGTCAGCCATCCCCTCCGAGGGCTTGATGGAGATTCCCCCAGAATCAAAAGTTATACCCTTGCCCAGAAAGCCAAGGGCTTTTTCAGAGCTTTCATCACCTCTGTAGCTGAGAACTATTAGCTTGGGGGGCTGGCTGCTTCCTTTTGCCACCCCCAACAGTGCTCCCATATCCATCGCCTCCATGTCCTCCCGATCAAAAACCTTGATTTCTAGATCATGCCTGCCAGCCATTTCCTTAGCTACTTCAGCCATCTGACCAGGTGTCATGTAGTTGGCTGGTTCGTTACCCATATCCCGAGCCAAATTAACGGCGTCGGCTATCAATCTGCCATTGCCTATGGCACGCTCTAAAACTGGTACAATCCCCTCTTCTCCTGCCACTATCAGCATTTCTTCGATATTCCCGTATTCAGGCTTCCTATATTCGGCGAAGCTATAAAGCCCGAGAAGGGCGCCCTCTGTTATCGCCTGCGCTGAATCCTCAAGCTCCACACCACCTGCGCCAGTGCCATGGAGTATTGTAGCTATCTTGTGACAATTTACTTTACGTAATGACCGGCAAAATTCCCCGGCTACTCCACGAATCCTATCCACATTGAAATTTTGTCGCCTCCCCAATCCGACAATAGCTACTATTCCCGCTGGCAGTTTCCCAAACGTATGTACAATGTTGACTTCCCCGAACTTACCATTGACCCTGCTTCTACTGATGAGCGAACTGATAGCTCCGTCCAAAGCTTTATCCACGGCGGCAGTAGCACCGCTTGGTTGTTCCACGCCTTCAAAGAGATTTACAACAATGGCATCAGCTTCGATTCGGGCTATATCTCCAGTTGCAGCCTTAATCTTCAAAATTCGTCACCTCAAAATGTATAAATTTTAGAACATTTATTTTACTTCATTTAGATGGATAATTGAAGAGGTTAACATGGGAAATTTCGTTGTTATCTCTTTGCCGCTGAGACAATCTTATCGATTACGGCAGTAATATCCTGCAAGGTATCAACAACAAGATGACTGCGAGAAATCTCTTCTTCTGGGGGCTTCATTCTATTGTACGCTTTCGGTGGGAGCTTCAACCCAGACCAGGATGAGCTATACCTCTGCCCTTTCTGCAGCGCGATATCAATATTACCGATGCTGTTCCCAAAAAGCCGTAATAGAATCAAGCACGCTGTGAGTGAAGTAAAGCAATACCATGCCTTTCTAGAATATTGCTTTATCGGTTTCCATTTTCACGGTGATAGGGTGGCTGTCATTGTGCACCGAAGTCATCCTATCACCGGGAATGACCATCGAGCGCATCTTTTCTAAGGCTTTGAGTCTGTGTCGTGACCCTTCCGAGCGTTTTAAAGAATGCCGTGATGATAGCGGGATCGAACTGAGTACCAGCACCTCTCTTAATTTCGTGTTCGGCCTCCTCGACGGACATAGCCGACCGATAAGGTCGGTCGGATGTCATAGCGTCAAATGCATCGGCGACGGCTATGATTCTGGCTCCCAATGGTATGCCGCTGCCGGCAATGACCTGATGAAAACCGCTGCCGTCATAATGATCGTGGTGGTGCTCAATCATCTCGGTTATTTTCCCATTAACCACCGGCTTCACAATGTGGGCACCGACATGAGCGTGAATCATAATTTGCTCATACTCTTCACGTGTCAGTCTGGCGGGCTTATTCTGGACAGCCTGGTCAATTACAATCTTCCCGATGTCGTGGAGCAAACTTGCCCAGCGCAGGTCTTCCATATCTTTTGCCGATAGCCCGAGTTCGTTACCCAAAGCTACTGCCAGCTCGGTGACCCGGCGGGAATGACCGCCAGTATACTTGTCCTTAGCTTCGAGGGCGGATACCAGTGACTCAATCGCGCCAAGGAAGACTTTTCTAATCTCCTCCGTTTGTTCCTCAACCTTTTCCTCCAGGAATTGTTGGTACCCCTTGAGCTCGAGCTGTAGACGCCTCCTATCGAGAGCCTTTTGGACAGCCAAAGAAACTTCCTCCAAATTGAAGGGCTTACAGATGTAGTCTTCGGCACCCTGCTTCAAGCACTGAATGGCAACACTCATATCAATAATAGCGGTAGCCATAATAACCACTGTGTCAGGGTAGCCTGACTTTATTTCCGAAAGTACTTCGATTCCTGATTTACCGGGCATCTTTATATCCAGGATAACCAGAGCAATCGGGCCTGCTGCCAGCATGCCCAGCGTTTGCTCAGCATCGGAAGCTTCCTTGCATAGATAGCCTTCTCCCGATAATTTATGACGTAGAAGTATCCTGATCGAAGGTTCATCATCAACGACAAGCAATGTTTCTTGCTGCTCAATCACATCCATAAGCTTATGCGGTGAAGACCTCTCTTTGGTCATTGTCTTTGGCTCATTATTGCTTTTACTCATTGAAATGGTCCTGTGATCAACATTAACCTGCTTTATGCTAGACTCCTGATACGAGCACTCTTCTTAATTGGTAGTTCGATAACAATGGTAGTCCCCTTACCCAATTGGCTAGTGGCATATATCTGCCCGCCGTGCTCGTTCACTATTCCATGGCAGATACTCAAACCAAGTCCGGTACCACTGCCTGCTTCCTTGGTAGTGAAGAACGGGTCAAATATACGCCCAAGATTCTCCGCGATGATACCCGGACCATCATCAGCGAATGAAATCCTCACCGTGCTGTTTTCCTTCTCGGTGGTAATGGTCAGAGTGCCTTTGTTGTGCGTTTTGACCACAAAATATTCAGCATTGATAATTACGTTCATGAAAACCTGCTGCATCTGAAAATAGTCAACCATGATTTCGGGAAGGTTCGGGTCAAGATGTCTCTCAACATCGATATGGTTTACTTTGTGTTCATGAGCACGTAGTTCCAACACGTCTTCAATAATACTGTTTATCTGGTTAGGCTGCTTTTCAGATGAGTGCTTTCGAGCAAAGGAGAGGAAATTGTTGGTTACACTAACCGCACGACGTGCCTCGTTGTTGATGAGCGTTAATTCTTCACGGATCTCGTCAGGGACTTCCCTCTCCATGAGTAACTGGGAAAACCCGATAATGCTGGTAAGCGGGTTGTTGAGTTCATGGGCGGCGCCGGATGCCAGTTCCCCAAGGGAAGCCAACCGATCAGTCATCAAAAGTCGCTCGTTTTGCTGCTTTTGCTCAGTGATGTCTCTGGTAATATGTACAATGCTGATGACCTCGCCTGTCTCATCGAAAATCGGTGAGGTTGTCTCCAGGAGGTATTTCCCCAGATTGGATTCGTATAACTCTGCTACCGCAGCTTTCCCGGTAGCCACCGTCTGCTTGTGAGGACAGTTTGAAAAGGGTTTTCCTTCCTCATGTAGCTCATAGCAGTGCTTACCGAGTAGTTGACTGGGCTTCACATGAAAAATGTCAGCACATGCCCTGTTTGCGCGCAGAATCTTATGGTTCTTGTCGTGAATGGAGATAGCATCGGTGATGGAATCGAAGGTCTCCCTCCATTCCTCGGCTGCCAGCTTCAACGCCTCCTCTGCTCGCATACGCTCGGTGATGTCACGCCCAACACCACGGAACCCGATAATCTCATCTTTCTCATTTCGTAGAATGGAGACTGAAGTTTCGGCAAACCCGTGGCTCCCATCTTTGCGGATGGTTCTCCAGGGGAAGCCTTTGTCTGACACACCACTCTGGTACACTTCATTAAAGACTTGGAATACGAACTCGATATCTTCTTCAACTGTAAGCTTTTTGTAGCTCATTCCCATCAACTCTTCCCTTGAATATCCTAGGTAACGGCACCCCGAATTATTGACAAAAGTGAAGTGTCCGCCAAAGTCAACCTCGAAATAGGCATCCTCCATCTCTTCTAGTATAGTCCGATATCTCTCCTCGGATTGCCTCAGGGCTTCTTCCGCCTCCTTACGCTCGGTGATGTTACTGGCAATAATCTGAAAGCCAATGGGAACCCCTAACCTTATAAGTATTTTGCCCTCCATTTCAATCCAGATCCATCGACCGTCCTTGCATTTGAACTGATCTTCCCAATGCTCGGCAGGGTCTCCTCTCAATCTGGCCGCCATCCTCTTTGCAAGATGTTTCGTAGTATCGGCGGAAAACCAACCCAGTTGAAGGGCGTTCTTACCGACTATTTCTTCCCGTAAGTAACCTGACTCTAACTCGAATCTCTTATTGACATAGGTTATTT
>JAZFXR010000132.1:0-7337 GCA_036448835.1 Dehalococcoidia bacterium
CCCTGGCGAATACAACAGCGTTTCTACCGGCAATTCTGCCGAATACCACAATGTCCATAAGCGAGTTGCCCATCAGCCTGTTTTCTCCGTGCAGTCCGCCGGTCACCTCCCCGGCAACATAAAGCCCAGGCACAACAGTTTCGCATTCGGTGTTGTCCTTGAGCCCTCCATTCTGATAATGGAGAGTGGGGTAGACCAGCATCGGTGCCTTGGCAATATCAATACCCAGGCGATCGTACACCTTCCATTTACCCACGAAAGCAGTCCGCACCCTTCCCTCTCCGCGGAGGATATCCAGCATGGGGGAATCGAGCCAGACACCCCCCTTTCCGGTAGGAGTGGGAACACCGTTACCATCCAGGCACTCCTTGATGAAACGAGATGATTCCACATCCCGGGGCTCACGCTCATTGACGAATTTTTCCCCGTGGACGTTCACTATATCCGACCCCTCCGACCGGAACCTCTCGGTAATGAGCCAGCCCTCTATTTGTTCCGGGAATACAACGCCTGTGGGGTGATATTGAACGGTATGCAAGAAAGATAGAGGCACACCCGCTCGGTAGCCCAAAACAATACCGTCGGCAGTAGCGCCGTAATGATTGGTAGTCATAAAACCCTGTACGTGGAGCCTGCCGGCCCCGCCCGTAGCTAAAATCACCGCCTTCGCTCTAGCAACAAGATATTCCTCGGTCTCCATGTTGTAGAGCACCGCCCCGGCACACTGGCCGTGCTCGTTGAGAACAAGCTCGACCGCCGGGGAAAACTCCAGGACCTTGATGTTAGGCCGGTTGCGGGCTTCATCACGGACGGTACGCATGATTTCCATTCCGCTGAGGTCGGCGCAATAGTGCATCCTTTTGCGACAGGTCCCCCCACCATGCATAGTCCCAAGTCTGCCGTCCGGAAACTTGGAGAACAGGACCCCCAGGCTTTCCAGCCACTCGAGGGCATCAGGAGCTTGTTTCACAAAAGTAGCTACGATATCCGGGTCGTTCTTGAAATGCCCTCCACCCACCACATCCAGATAGTGATAGTAAGGAGAGTCCTTTTCTCCTTTTGAGGCAGCCTGGATCCCGCCTTCAGCCATCATGGTATTGGAATCACCGTGTCGCAGTTTGGTAGCCATCAGAACCTGAGCACCATTCTCCTCGGCTATGAGGGCAGCGACAGTAGCAGCCCCACCACCACCGATAACCAGTACATCGGTCTCATAATCAACCCTGGACAGGTCCACTTTGTCGGGTTCAACTCTGCTCTTAGCCTCCAGCAGGTCAACGAACTCGTGAGCTATTCGATAACCCTTGCTCGGGCCGATCTTTATCTCCCGCCTTCCCTCTTCCTTGTAATCGGGGTGATATTTCAACATCTCCTGTCTTTCCTGCAAGGACATGAAGGGAAACTCTTCTCCTTTTTTCCTTTTCTCGATACGGGCAGGTCTGGTCGCTTCCACTTCCTTGATATAGGGTTCGAAGAAATCGGGATATCCTAAATAACTCATGTCGCCTCCTAAAGGTACGTCGTATCCTTCGGCTTCCAATCCTCCCCAGCCACCATCGGCTCTGCCTCCCGTTCCTGGTACAGCTTCTTCAATTCGTCTTCTTTAGCCCGCTTCAACACGTCCAGAAACCGGTCATACTTGCCTTCGTCAACTGCTTTCACCATCTCGGCTAAATGCTCCGCTCGTGGGACGATTCTGGCTCCGTAAATTCTGCGCGCGAGCTGGAACATGTGATACTGAGCTAACTCTCCAAAGCAGCGACTGGTGCACAAGCCACATTGAATGCAATCGAAACTGAGTTGGGCAGCTTCGGGGATATTACCTTGCTTCAAAGCTGAGATAGCGTCCATTACCTCTATTCCCTGGGGGCAGGCCTTCGTGCAGGAATTGCAGGCTACACAGCGAAATAGCTCAGGATATAGTTTAAAAACCTCTTCTGGGGCGGCAGTCAGTTCGGCAAAGGCATAGAGGGCCCGATTGGCGGGGAAAAAGGGAATCTGGGCTATGTACATGTCCGGTTCAACTGTCTTCTGACAGGCAAGCGCTACCTGTAATTTATAATCGCCGGGCTTCCGATAGAACGTACCGCAGGCGCCGCAGGTGCCCCCACGACATCCACAGCCCCGAATAAGTATGTAGCCGGCATATTCCATGGCTTTCATAATGGTAAACCCTTCGGGAACTTCATAGCGTTTACCCATGATATATATGGGAATCAGCTTAGTCGCTACTCGTTCCTTTTCCTTAACCGTTGTTTCTGCTGGATTTTTCTTTTCCTCTTTGACGCTCATTCTTAACCCCCAATCGGTCCTTTCGCCTCAAGAAAGCAAGCCCTTTTCCCTCAAAAGTGATTCCGGACTACCATAATTTAACTCAAAATGACATGCCTGAGGATCAAGCCCTAAGGCAAGAGCCAGAAGCTGAGTAAAATACAATAACGGCATTTCCCTGAATCCGCTCTTCTTGCTTAACTCCTTCTGCCCCCGACCCAAATTATAATCACATAAAGGACAGGTGACGACCAAGGTTTCTGCCCCATGACTCAGTGCCGAGTCCAATATAAGCCGCGCATATTCGGAAATATCATCGGGACTGCTTATTACTTGATAAGAACCGCAGCACCTTGTGGACTCAGGGAAATCGACGGGACTGGCTCCGAGAGCTTCGAGAAAATCTCGCAAGATGGTAGGGTCATCTACACTATCTATAGCCACTTCCCGTGGGCGAAGCAGTGTGCATCCATAATACGGTGCCACCCTTAGTCCCCGGAGAGGGAGCTTCACCTTCTGTGAAAGAGCTTCCCATCCCAGCTCGTCTCTCAATACCTCTAAAAGATGGACCACCCTTACTTCCCCTGCATAATTTATCTCTTCATCTATGAAGTCATTAATTGTGTCCCTCTTTGCTATATCCTCCTTCATTAAAATATTGGCTCTCTTCAAAGTGTTGAGGCAAAAAGCACATAGAGTAACCAACTCGGTCTCTCCCTGTTTTTTAGCGCGGATGAGGTTGCGGACAGGCGCTACCTGATGGATCAAATCGTCCTCAGCCAGGGAATAGACGGCGCCACAGCAGTTCCACCTGGGTACCTCATTCAGCTTAAACCCCAGAGCTTCCATCGAAGCCACTGCCGGCTGCTCCAGGTTCCTGGCTCTGGTTTTCAGGGTACATCCGGGATAATAAGCCAAGCTCATTTTCTATTTCTTCAGCCGGTAAACTTTCTCAAACCACTGACCATAGCTATTTGAGGAAGTTCGCAGCGTTCTTGTGGTGAAATATCCTCAGGGCGTATGTGGTCAATATTCTTCCTCAGGGTGAGAAGCCTTATTGCCTCCATCATCCTAGATAGATCAAATCCTCTAGGGCAATTAACAGTACAGGCAAGACAAGAGGCACAAATCCAAAAAGTTTTGGAATTGGTGATCTCCTCCTCCAATCCCAATCGCGCCAGTTCAATAATCTGCCGAGGGGAAACGTCCATATTAGAAACCATTGGACAGCTTCCAGAACACATACCACACTGATAACATAGCTGAAGGTTTTGTCCACTGAGTTCCTTGACCTTTTTCACGAACTCACGGCGTAGCTTCTTGGGCGAAATGGTTACAGACATCCTTTTTCACTCTCCTAAACTACTTTACAGGATTGCTTCTCCACGACGCGCACACCAACATTGCATGTTGACTGCCACAGGCATGCTGGCAATGTGGCAGGGAAAGGTCTCCGCATGAACTGCCAAGGCTGTAACTGTACCGCCGTAGCCCATAGCACCGATGCCCAAATTGTTAACTCTTTCCAGAATTTCGCTCTCTAAATCAGCAACCTCAGGGTCAGGGCTGGGTTCGCCAACTTTGCGTAACAGCGCCTTCTTTGCTATAAACATAGTCCTGTCTGTCGTCCCACCGATACCAACACCAATAATAACCGGTGGACAGGGATTGCCACCAACCTCGTCAACAAGGTTGACAACAAAATCTATGACCCCTTGGCGCCCCTTGGCTGGAGTCAGAGCAGTCAGCCGAGAACAATTTTCTGAGCCACCTCCCTTAGGCAAGACGCTAATTTTCAGCCTGTTTCCAGGAACTATATCAGTATGAATCATAGCTGGCGTGTTATCCTTGGTGTTTACCCTGGCAAAACAAGGCTGGCTAACAATGGATTTACGCAAGTAACCCTTATCATATCCCTGGCGTACACCTTCATTGATTGCTGTATTCAGGTCCCCATCGGTTATGTGGACTTCCTGGCCCAACTCCAACATGACCACAGCGGCACCGGTGTCCTGGCAAAGAGGAATTTGTTCCTCACCAGCAACGTTTGCATTTTCCAGGATTCTATCCAGAACATCACGACAAACGGGAGATTTCTCCTTTTCTCTCGCCTGTCTTAATGCAATCATCACATCCGGCGGCAAATAATGACAAGAATGCTCAAATAGACTGCTTACAGTTTTCGTTACATCGCAAGCTTTGATTTCCTTCATTTTGTTTCTCGGCTCATTCTGTCTTCCCGACGTAGAATGTTAGCTTCTCTATATCATCATCTTCGGCACGGTGAGGCTAGCATCCATCAGGAACAGGATTTTTGCTTTTTCTCCCTTCTTTTCAATTGCTCTATCCAGCGCTTCCTGAATGTCATAGTAGGGCTTGATAAATGCCTGCTCCATATCTTTATCTGCAAGCCCCGTTACTCCCCAGATTTCCGCCCAGGTGACAATCTCAGCCATTTTAGCAGCTTTATGATAACCCAGTTTGTAGCCTTGTTCGATTCTCTGCAGAGCCACTTGAGGAGTTTCACTACTGGCCAGCAGGTTAAAGTATGCTTCCTCTCCTATCCCAGACCTGCACCCAGAGATAAGTATAAGAATACCTCCCTTCTTCAGAGCCAGTTTCCCGTTGTCAAGCGCCTTTTGCGATTGATACAAATCCACATCGGAGGGATAACCAGCGATAGCGACAACGATATCTGCCTTTTCCTCGATATCTACACAATAAACTTCATGAGCTTTCTCTATAGCCATCAGAAATGAACTATGAATATGCCCCGACGTACAATGGTAAATCCTTTTTTCGCCGTCGAGAACAGTCTGGATGGAAAATATTTCCTTTCCTGCTATCGTCTTGAGGGCATCAACCATATCTTCATGGACCGGATTGCCCTCTAAAACCAGCGCCTGTGCGCGGGGATTAAGAGCATGCTTATGGTTCTGCTCTATTGTTCTGTAAGATGCAATGCCGGGAAGAAATGATTTCCTGCCTCCAGTATAGCCAGCGAAATAATGAGGTTCAACTGAACCGATAGTTATCAGCTTATGTGCTTCCACACCTATTTTGTTTACATACATCTCAGTGCCAGTAGAAGAAATTCCCAAATACACCATATCTTCATCCTTGCGGGCGTTGTGGACATAGATTCTGCCCTTTAGCAACCCATAGTAATTGCCGAAGATAAACTCGAATTCTTCTTCAGTTGGTGCACGGTGAATTCCGGTGGCAATGATGAACCTTACATTTTTATCCTTGATTCTAGGGTAAATCGCTTCTAGTATTCTTGCTGTAGGAGTGGGTCGAGTGTAATCATTAACAATGAACAGCAAATCCTCAGCATTGGCTATGAACTCATCAAAACTGCTGGAGTCAATAGGTTGCTCAATTCCCTTGCGGACGGTCTTTGTTTCATTGCCGACAGAAACAACATTTGGTTCAATTATTCCGGCAATCTTACTTTCCTCAACTTCAACATCTACTTTTTCCTTTCCGTAAGGTATTCTGATTCTCATAGTTGATTTCGTCTCTCTTTGTTAATTCCCGTCAGCGGAGATAGCTTAACACTGGGGATTCCCTTTGTTTCACTATCGCTCATCCTCTATAATCTGCTCACATTGAAATCCTGTCTCCCAATTTTCATATTGGCCCCAAGGATGCTATTTCACTCACAAAACTATCTGCCGCACTCTTCAGTTTTTGAGTCTCACCGGTAGCAAAATGTTCCAACTTAAGCCTTGGTGATGAAACACCAAGTATATTAAGTAATTTGTCAACCAGGGCACATCTCTCTTGAGCCCTATAGTTACCATCGTGTTCACATTCACCGAGCGGGCAACAGGCAATCAACACACCCCACGCACCCTGGTAAAAAGCGTCCAATATCAAGCCCGGGTCAATGCGTCCAGCACACACTGTCACGAGAACCTTAGATGTGTTTTCCGCCTCCTTCAGTTCCGTCCGAGACAGTCGGAGTCCAGGGTATATCGACCAGTCACAACAGAATACAATTACTTTGGGCATTCCATTCGTGTTTTCGAGGGAACTCTCAATTTTTGCAGAGAGTTCTTTTCTTGATACTCCAAATCCCTGCTTTTGTGACATTGCTCCAACAGGACACTCCGCTACACACACCCCACAACCCTTACACTTAACCTTGTCGACTAGGACTCTCATATTCTCCGTATCCATAGAAAGCGCTTCAGATTTGCATACTGATACGCATCTTCCACAGGATATACATAATTTTTCGTTGTTAGTAACGGTCGTACCCTGTACTTCGAAGCCAGCTTCCAGAAGGTCAGCTCTGGCATCGGTAAAGATGTCAGTAGGCGAGACTTTTGCTGAACAACTTTTACTACAATTTTTACAATAAAAACATTGAAAAAGCTTTTCCGCAACATATGTAGAAGGTTCAACTGCGCCCGTGAGTAGCCCATAAGCAAGCAACAGCTTCCCCCTGGGAGTATCGATTTCCCAATCGGACACCTTATAAAGAGGACAATGCTCATAACAATAGCCACACCTTATACATAGATTTAGTTCGTTAGCCCACTGACTTAGTCTATTAAATTCCATTTTCCTCTCGCTTATCCAAGTCCTCTAAACAAGAAGAGGCACGGGCCCTTCGGGGATTCAATTTCCATCTCTCTTTATAGCTTCACGGGGTATCTGAGTGCAGTTGCCGTAACCCAGTCATCCGGTGCGTCCATCAATTTATGCGGATTCAATATATTGTTGGGGTCAAGAGCCACTTTTATCGCCTTCATCATCTGCAGTGAATCTGCCTTTTCTTTTTTCCAGGAAGGCGCTTTGGAAATGGCAATACCGTGTTCCCCGGAGGTTGTCCCTCCCACACTTCGGACATAAGCGTACACTTCATCAACTGCCCGCCTGGCATCTTCCCATTGCTCTTTCTTGGTAGCTTCCATCAAAATCTTTGTATGCAGCAATCCTATACCACAATGCCCATAAGCATTCATCACCACGTGATTTCGTTCTCCGATTTCGTGAATCTTGCGGGCACATTCCGCTATCTTTGAGCTAGGCACAGCCATGTCATCAGCCAATGA
>JAZFXR010000133.1:0-11946 GCA_036448835.1 Dehalococcoidia bacterium
GTGAGCGCCGGGATGTGAAGACAAATGCCTTTGGCGACTTTGAATTTGAGGGATTAGCGGACAACATCGAATATACTATAAGGATAGCAACAGGTGGGTATAAGGAACAGACTATAACTGCTACAACGCGAAAGGATATCTACCTGGGTGAAATCAACCTGAGAAATTCCTGAAATCTTTACTGATTAGTTGTATAAAGGGACTAAATCGCTATGAATGAAATTAGCTACCGAAAACCGAGTGAGATAAAACAGATAGTGGTGATAGGGGCGGGCAACATGGGCGAAGGCATTGTCCAGAACTTTGCTCAGGCCGGTAAAAACGTTAAAGTACTCTCACGTAGAAGGGAGACGCTGGATAAGTGCCTGCAACAGATAGATACAAATCTAAAGTTGTTTGCTGAGTTCCAACTTCTGGAGGAAGCACCTGAGGTTATTAAGTCGAGGATTACCTATATCCCAATGGCCGAACTATCGGAAGCTATCAGAGGATGTCATTTCATTGTGGAAACAATTCCCGAAGTGTTAGCCAACAAAAAAGAACTTTTCGGAAAGCTTGATGGTTGTGATCCCGATGTTATATTAGCCAGTAATACCAGTAGCATAACGATTACTACATTAACAGAAGACATGAAGACCGCATATCGCGTTGTCGGCACGCACTATTTCAACCCTGCTCATATTATGCCACTCGTTGAAATTCACAGGGGAAAATATACATCCGATAAGGTGGTTGAAACGGCAAGGGATTTGATGTTACAGGTCGGTAAGAAACCGATTCTGATAAAGAGAGAAATCCCCGGATTCATCGTCAACAGGATTCAAGGTGCCATCTTTCGCGAAATCGGCTATCTGCTGGATGAGGGCATTGCCACACCTGAAGATATGGACATGGCTGCCAAAGCAATGTACGGATTCCGGCTATCCTGTATTGGCCCTATGGAGGCAGATGATATGATTGGCCTAGATACTTCGGCAAGAGTTTCGGCAAACCTCTTTAAAACGCTGGCTAACAGAACGGAGCCATCGTCAACGCTTCTGGACAAAGTTAATAAGGGCGAGTTGGGCATCAAAACAGGAAACGGTTGGTATGATTACCAGGGAAAGACAAGAACGCAGGTATTAGACGAGATTAATAGGCGGCTATTGAAACAGCTGGTTCTATTCAAAGCCCAAAATAAGTAATTACTTAATAAGGAGAAAGTTATGGAAGAAGGAGAAAAGATTTTACGCAAAGTCATTATTACCGCAGCGGTTACAGGGCAAGGGCCAACACCCAGTATGTCGGATTATCTGCCGGCAACACCGAAACAAATTGCTGATGACGCGGTAAAAGCATACGAGGCTGGTGCTGCTATAGTACATGTCCATGCAAGGAAGCATGAGACAGGTGAACCGACACCGGATTTGAAAGTCTTTCGTGAGATTGTTACAGATATAAAGAGGCGTTGTAATGTCATCATCAACATTACAACCGGCGGTGCAGGTAATGAGAAGGAACGCATTGCCGTAGTGCCTGAATTCAAGCCAGAGTTGGCTACCCTAAATTGTGGCTCACTGAGTGGTACGATGATACATGTTGCGGAAAAAATGAAAAGCTTTAAATTTCCCTGGGAAGAGGCACGTATTAAACAGGAAGACTTAATTTTCCCAAACACTTATAAAATGATGCGGGAATACAGTCAGATTTGTAAAGAAAATGATACCAAACCGGAAATAGAGATCTGGGATTTAGGACAGGTCGGCGCAGTCGAGTTCATGGTCATGCGACAATATGTTTCAAAACCTCTGCATCTGCAGTTCGTAATGGGAGGACTGAGTGGCATGCCGGCAACACCCGGTACTCTCAATTTTGTATATGAATATACTCGAAGAGTATTAGGTGATTTTACCTGGTCGGTGGCTGCGGTTGGGAAAGACCAAATCCCAATTGCCGCAGTTACTTTAGCACTTGGCGGTCACGTTCGGGTCGGTATGGAAGATAGCCTATGGGCCGGATATCGTAGACTCGCAAGAGGTAGTGCCGAGCAGGTGCGTAAGGTCGTGAATATTGCAAAAGAAATGAGTATTGTACCAGCAACACCTGATGAAGCCAGAGAAATAATCGGTCTAAAAGGGATGGACAAAGTAAATTTCTAAAATGCTACTTGGTAACATTTCGTATTGTAAAACGCAATTCGAATACATATCTAGATTAGAAAAGTACATTACAGGGTAGGTAAGAAAAATATGAATGAGTTATTTGATTTATCGAAGAAGGTAAGTATTGTTACGGGTGGTTCAGGAGGGATAGGGAAGGCGCTAGCCGTAGGTTTGGCAAAACACGGGGCTAATGTAGTAGTGACAAGTCGGACTTTGAGTAAACTTGAGCCTGTGGCCGCCGAGATACAAGCGCTGGGTAGGGAAGCATTGGCTATCCCGTGCGACGTTACCGATGAGCACTCGGTACAGGGTATGGTGGACCGTGTGGTCAAGGAGTTTTCACGTATAGATATTTTGATCAATGCCGCCGGCATCAACATTCGCAATTCGGCTGAAGATATTCCAGTTGAAGACTGGAAAAAGGTCATGGATTTTAATGTTTCTGGTACCTTTATCTGCTGCCAGGCAGTAGGACGAGTTATGATAAAGCAGAAGAGCGGCAAGATAGTCAATGTGTCTTCAGTGCGTGGGAGATATGGAGCTCCATCAGGAGCAGTGGCGTATAGCCCCAGTAAAGGAGCGGTGGATACACTTACTCGTACATTAGCTTGCGAGTGGGCAAAGTACAACATTCTTGTTAACGCGGTTGCTCCTACGCTGATTGAGACAGATTTAACGCGACAAGCTTTAGCCAATCCTGAGTTTGCTAAAACAATGAGGGCCCGCATCCCCCTGGGCCGCTGGGGATTTCCTGAAGATGTGGTTGGCCCGACAGTATTTCTGGCTTCTAAAGCAGCTGATTTTGTTACCGGACAGATTATTTATGTTGATGGTGGCACAACAACCTGGTAGATTTAATATGTAACTATAAGTTATTGGTTAAGAAGAACCTAGAAAATACTAAAACGTAGGGAGGTAGCCAAATGCCGGGAAAAGCTTACAATCCAAAAGTATTCGAACAGGAACACGATCATCATGAGAGGTTTAACGCTCCGCCAAAAGAGGCTATAGATACGTATAGGTCGGTTAGCAAGGAAGGGGTAGCAAAGGCAGACCACCCGGCTAAGTGGACATATGAAAAACTTTGGGACATCCGAAAGGCCGGACGTTCTGGTCAAGTTGGCCATTTCATTTACGAAATGTTCTACGATATCTATATGGGAATAGAAGATGAATTCGTTGAAAATTCGATAGATACTCAGGTGCGCCTCTACCCGGATTACGTGCCTAGGGCAAATGACATAATCGAATATGCTGTTAAGGCTTCTCAGGCAAAGATGCGTGCCTTCATTAGCCAGGATCATTTTTTCCCAACCGTAGGGCAAGCCTGGGGCGCTCAACAACGGGTAGACGAAATGGTACGTGATGGTCAGCTTGAATACGCTTGTCAGTGTCTGGGCGCCCATATACTGGCATGGAGTCATCATCCTGACCAGATACACTTAATAGATAAATATCCGAATCTGGGAGCCGTACTATTCTGGTGCCAAACCTACGGAGGCAAGAACTGCGGTCCTGAGATCCACATGTTTGATGACCATGGCAAATTGGACGGTGAGGTAAAAGAGGTGATACGACTTTGCGCTCAGTACAAGATACCGGTGATGACGGGACACGCCGCTATGACCTACGATCGTATTCTGCCTATGGCACAATATGCCTCTGAGGTGGGTGCTCATCTGCTCTGGATGCATGCAGCGCCTTGGGCTGCGATGCCGGAGCGCGCCACAATTCAACAATATAGAGAATTGATTCGTCTTGGCTGCTACCTGCAGGTGGATGGTAACAAAGTCCTGCCCAGTATTGTTTGGCCTATGATTGACCCGAACCAGGGTCTTGAGTGGATGGCAGAAGTTGGGCCAGATCATGTCATTCCCTGCACCGACGGTGGCCAACCCTTCTTTGGCGATGCTCTCGATTGTTGGCGAATGTTGGTCCGCGCAATGATACACTTTGGCATTAAGAAAGAAGACATCAAGACAATGATTCAAACAAATCCTGCCAGATTCCTCTATCTTGATGAATAGGGGCACAAAAGAGAGACTATCCTGCAACCGAGTTGCAACAGAATACGATCACTACTTTCCAGAGTATCTGCATCTCGGTGAAAGCATGTGGGATCTGTCATTATAGCGGAATGATTACTTATTGTTGGGTTAGCTATCCTTTCGCTTACTCAAATAACAAAGGATGAAACAATGATAAAGATCACTCCAATTCAAGAAGCCTACAAAAAGAAGATTGAACGGCAACAAGGGCTCAAAGGACTGAAATTCCAATGCCACGGAAGCTGTGCTTATATAGGAGAAAATATCTCACCTGGATGTTATGGATGTTTTTATTCAGACGCGTATCATCGTGCGTTTTTGCTGGGAAGGGATGTAGGACTACCAGATGTCTGTAATAGGGATTGCGTCTATTGTTTTGAACCTCACATAGTACGGCAGAACTATGTGCCACCAGAAGGATTCAGTCTAGGGGATGAATGGCAAGACATAATACGAAAGTATCTGGCACAAGAAAAGCAAATCATCACCACCGATGCCAAGATGCAATACTATGAATTTACCGGTGTTTGTGAACCACTATTTTATATTTCTATCCTTGAAGAATTCATGCAATTCTTTAGGAATGTAGTTGACCCGTTTATGGGAACGAAGGGATGGGCTAAGGTCTATACCAATGGGACTTTGTTGAATCTGGACAATATATTGAGACTGAAGGATTCAGGCTTTGATGAGGTTAGAGTTCATCTGGGCGCGACGAATTTCTCCGATACCGTCTATGACAACTTGAGGCTGGCCGTCAAGCATATCCCTACCGTCACTATCGAAACACCGTCCTGGCCCCTTCACCGAGAGAAATTGTTTGAGATGCTGCCAATAATCCAGAATATCGGTGTTAAACACCTGGATCTCTGTCAGGTTGAAATTGTCAGCAAAGCACAACTTAGCAGAATAGAAAAGGCTCTTGGCAACGTTGAACTTTACCAGGCATTTTATCCCGTAATGGATGATGGGGGACTGGTAGAGGATATAATGAGAGAAGTATTAGACAGACGTTATACCTATTCAGTGCTGGACTGTAACGGCTTTGTGAAACAAAGCCGTAGTGCTTTGTCTACACATAGTTATTGGAGCGCACTCAATCGTAAATATCCACCTGAGTGGGAACAACAACGGTATACAAGAAAATTAAGGACAAAATAGCCAGAGGGTTATAGCTTTCGAGGAACTACAGGTTTAGAAGTGCTGAAGACAATCGACAATTGGCGATTAGCTCACGGTGGAGCGTCTTTTCCCGGGCAAGCCTTTTACTTCTTCTGCACATCCCCTCTTATGGCCATTATGGCAGCATCTACTTCATCGGGAATAAAACCACCGGCTTTCAAAGCTGCCTTGACAACATAGACGTCCTCGATAGTGCCCCCGCTTACGCCTATTCCTCCCAATATCATTCCATTCTTTATGATCGGAAACCCTCCTGGAAATGTAATCCACCGTTCATGGAAGAAGAGGGGGATCAGTTCTCCCGTATGATAGAGGTCGGCAAAGCTCCCGGTAGGCATCTTACCAAACACTGTGGTAAACGCTTTATCCATGGCGATCTGTGTGCTGAACAAAGCAGCATTATCCATGCGCCTGAACGCTATTAGATTACCACCGGCATCGCTAATAGCTATTGACATAGGCACACCCTGTTTCTCTGCTTCTTTCTCACCCGCTTCAAGCATTTTCTTGGCAATATCAAGCGTCAGACCAGAACCGTAAGATAAACCCCCGCTTTTCCATGCAGCTGGAGTTGAATTTGCAGGCTTGTTCATTTTGAGCTACCTCCTACCTTGATTTAGTCTTGAGAGCCATATTTACACTTGAAGATATCTGGCTTCTCTCAACATGCTTATAACTGTGGTTTCGAATGTCAAAGACTGCCGCTATGGTATACTCCCACTCGTCTATTGTCAATTTTACCTACCGCACCCTACCACAGCTCTCATGCCTTTGTTTCGCGTTCAGTGACTTGGGAATGACTTGTTGCCCTTACCTCAATACACATTCGGGCGGATCCCTCGATAGGTAGTTCATAGTGGTCTATTGTGCTAGAATATGAAGGAACATCGCAGTGGGATACGATAACGATTTTGACGAATAATTAACTGCCAAATTCAATTGTCGTCAAAGAGTCTAATAGAATCTTACAAGCTAGAAATAGATACTAGCTTACCAAATTATAGCTTCAGATTTTTGATAAGAATTTAGCTTTCGTTTCTCGAAAGGAGAAGTGTAATGGTAGGAATAACTTCGTACGGTGCTTACATTCCACTCTATCGTCTAAATCGGGCCGAGATAGGCTGCGCCTGGGATATCCCAGCAGCACCGGGCGAAAAAGCTGTAGCCAATTATGATGAAGATAGCCTAACTATGGCTGTAGAAGCAGCCAGGGACTGCCTCAAAGGAATAGATCTTGATAGCATTGACGGACTATTTTTTGCGTCTACCACTTCACCATACAAGGATAAGCAGACTGCCGCGACCATAGCTATGGTTCTTGGGGTAAATAGAGAGTCAGTCACGATGGATTTCGGCGGTTCTTTGAGATGCGGAACCAATGCTTTGAGAGCGGCAGTAGATGCTGTTAGAAGCGGCTCGGCCAATAATATTCTAGTAGTCGCTTCTGAAATGAGATTAGGTTACCCTGCTGGTGCTAACGAGATTGGTTTTGGCGATGGTGCCGCCGCAGTTTTGGTAGGTAGCAAAGCAGTCATTGCTGAAGTTGAAGGTAGCTATTCTATTTATGAAGAGCTTCAGGATTTCTGGAGATCAGACAAAGACCTCTTCGTGCGCTCTGCTGAGGACAGGTTCATTGTAGATGAAGGCTATAACAAGGTGATTCCAACTGCAGTTTCTGGTGCACTGAAAACATTCAACCTGACGTCGAAAGATTTTTCTACCTGTGTTTTGTATGTTCCTAATCGGCGACAAGCAGGTACACTGGTCAAAAAATTGGGATTCGACCCAAAAACTCAATCAAAGGATACTCTATTTGCTAATGTTGGAGACACAGGCTCGGCCATGCCAATGATGAGCCTAGTAGAGGCTCTGGAGGAGGCTATAACCGGCAACAGAATAATGCTTGTGGCTTATGGAAATGGCTGTGACGTGTTCAGCCTCAGGGTGACTGATGTTATAGAAAAGGCTAAAGTTAAAGACAGGAAGGGAGTCACTAGATCTATAGCATCAAAAAAGATGCTCGGTAACTATAACAGATACTTACGCTGGCGCGAGTTAGTAACAGTACAGCCGCCGGCACGTCCCGCCATAGAATATCGTCAACCCGGGCCGCAGGCACTATGGAAGGAAAATGAGAAAGAGTTACGGCTGAGGGGTACCAAGTGCAAGAACTGCGGAACTCCACAATATCCTCCTCAAAGGGTATGCGTAAACTGTCGTGCCAAGGACAACTTTGAGTACTATTCATTCTTGGACAAAAAGGCCAAGCTTTTCTCATTTTGTCACGACCATCTTATGGCCACTATTGATCCTCCGGTTACAGTAACAGTACTAGATTTTGAGGGAGGGGGCAGAATGCTTATAGACATGACCGATAGGGACCCTGCTGAATGCAAGGTTGGAATGCCCATAGAGCTGACCTTCAGGAAGCTTTACTATGTCGGTGGTATTTATAACTATTGGTGGAAATGTCGCCCTGCGAGATAAAGATGTATTATTGGCGAAAGGATGTTAAGAATGAAAAGTATCAAAGATAAGGTAGCAATTATCGGTATGGGATGCGTAAAATTCGGTGAAAATTGGAAGCAAACCATAGACGATATGATTGTAGATGCTGTGTATGAGGCATACGATGATGCGGGCGTAGGCCCTGATGATATCCAAGCTGCATGGTGGGGTAGTGTTTGGTCAGGGGAGACGGCACAAATTGCAGCAGGCCCATTGAAATTGGGCTATATACCGTTTACCCATGTTGAAAATGCCTGTGCCACAGGTTCTGAAGCTTTGAGAGGTGCTTGCTATGCGGTAGCTTCAGGTGTCGTTGATATAGCACTAGCAGTGGGTGCAGAAAAATTAAAGGATACCGGTTTTATGGGATTACCGCAGGTAAGACCAATTGCTACATGGAGCTATCGAGTGGCCAGTGATACGCCACCATCTGAATTCGCTATGATGGCAACTGGATACTTTGCCAAACATGGATTAAGTGTGGAGGAAGGTAAAAAACTGCTGGCACAGATAGCGGTCAAGAATCACCATAACGGTTCACTTAGCCCTAAGGCTCATTTTCAGCGGGAAATTACACTGGAAATGGTAATGAATGCCCCTATTGTAGCTTACCCTTTGGGCTTATTCGATTGCTGCGGTGTCAGCGATGGAGCGGCAGCAGCCATTGTAACCCGTGCTGATATGGCTAAGAAATTCAGGCCTGATCCTATTTATATAAAAGCTATGACTATTTGCCAGGGACCGCGCGAAGGTTTCTTAAGCCAAAATTACGACTTTGCCCACGTAGAGGAAACGAGGCGAGCTGCTATAGCTGCTTACAAAGAGGCGGGGATACAGAATCCCAGGGAAGAGATAAGTTGTGCCGAAGTTCACGATTGTTTCACTATTACAGAGCTGACTATTTACGAAGATATGCAGTTTAGTAACCCTGGACAGGCCAGAGATGATATTGAGGTTGGAACATTCACCTTGAACGGCAAACTACCTATCAACACAGATGGCGGTCTGAAATGTTTTGGACATCCAGTCGGTGCCAGTGGACTAAGGATGATGTATGAGGTTTATAAGCAACTTCAGGGTAAGGCTGATAAACGTCAAGTCAAGGATCCAAGATTGGGTTTGACACATAATCAGGGCGGTGCACCAGGGGCGGCAACGGTAAGTGTAGTAATAGCTGGTAACGATTTACACTAAAGGTAGGAATTGACACTGGACTAGTTCTTATTTGTCAGGTCAAAGGAGTATAACACGGGGCCATGAATTACCCTCTTGAGATTAAGCCTGAAAATAAACAGGGACTGAATTACTGGTGCTAAAAGCTTTGAGAAAGCTCAGGAACAATTCTAAGGTAATTTACTCTCAAATAAGACAGCAATATATGTTTCCAAGGAGGAAATGATTGATGAATTCTAGCGTATCAGATCTGGAACAGATATTTCATCCTAGATCTGTAAGTATTATCGGTGCTTCAAGCAGGGAAGGTAGCTTCGGCCGGATGTTTTTGGAAGGACTTATTCGAATAGGTTTCAGAGAAATTTACCCGGTTCACCCCCGTGAAACAGAACTGCTGGGATTAAGAGCTTACCAGGGCATAAAGGATATTCCCCACGATGTTGATGTTGCTATTCTGATGACACCACCGGATAGTACGTTGCAGGTAGTTCAAGATTGTGCCGAAAAAGGAATGAAGGGGATTGTCGTTTTCACAGCCGGTTTCGGTGAAAAAGGAGCTGAGGGAAAGAAAATCGAGCAAGAAATCTGCAGAGTCGCTCGTACAAAAAATATCAGGGTTATCGGACCTAACTCAATAGGTATTTACTGCCCAGCTTCTAAACTGCTGACTTTTCCTCAAGGGTTAATGCATGATATAACGACCGAGGGTGGACCTGTAGGCTCTTTTTCACATAGCGGCTCTTTTGTTGATTACCTGACCTATATTTTGACAAAGAAAGGTATTAGATTCAGCAAAGTAATAAGCTGCGGCAACGAATGCGATCTAAACGCTGTAGACTTCCTGGAATATTTTGGACAGGATAAGCAGACCAAGATTATTATTTCATATCTGGAAGGTATTAAAAACGGGAGACGATTCTTTGAGCTGGCTCGTGAAATCACGAAGGAAAAACCTATTATCGTCTGGAAAGGCGGTGCTACTGAACTGGGGGCCAAAGCCGCTATGTCGCATACCGGTTCTCTTGCCGGGGAGAAGCATGTCTGGGAGGCCATGTTTGAACAGACTGGGATAATCAGCGTTCGCAGTTTTGAGGAAATCGTAGATTGTCTTTTTTGTCTTTATTATTTGCCGCTACCCAGAGGTAGAAGGATTGCGGTTGTAGCCGGAATGGGAGGCACTAACGTTGGTACTGCAGATAATTGTATCGAGCTGGGGCTTGAAATGGCCAGGTTATCAGGTACAACTCTGGAAAGACTGGCAAAACTACTGCCACCAGTAGGTACAAGTGTCGGTAATCCCACCGATATTGGTGTAGCCACATTAGTCGCTCCAAATCTGTATGGGGAAACATTGAAAATATTGAACGAAGATGAAAATGTCGATATGCTTTTGGCAATCAGCGATCCCGGCCGGCCATGCACACAGAGTATTGTGGAAGCGGCAAAGATAATTAAGAAGCCGCTGGCTGTAACATTGTTCGCTCTACCAGAATTTGCTGCTGAAGAATATGCCTTTTTAGCCCAGAATAACATCGCTACATTCGGTGATGCAAAAAGAGCTGTAGCTGCATTGGCTAAAGTCAGTAAATATGCTAGCTACAATGTTAATAGGTAAACCAGAGATTCGGAACCGGGAGTCGTGAGTTCAGACCCCTCCGGGCGCGTCTAGAAATCATCAAGCACCGATCTTTGTAGCTCTTTCAGATGTGAAATATCATTGTGCTCGGTCAAGATGAAACGACCATCTACATAATTAAAAGTCGTGATTCCGCCAACATCCTGGTTGATATTCCAGAAGTGTGAGTTATCCAGTACCGGTAAGGAGCATATTAGAACCTTGTTCACAACCGGATGCGATACGAGTACTACGCTCCCATGATAGTTGGAAAGGACATCGTTAATTACCGCGATAGCTCTTTTTCTTACATCTTCCAGGCTTTCTCCACCCGGCATTCTTACCTTGTGTGGATTATTGCGCCACTCGTTGAGAAGGGCTGGATATAGCCTTTCCGCTTCTCGTTCTGGCAGACATTGCCATTCTCCGTAATCGAAATCTACAAGGCCCTCGGCAATTTGTACGTCAATTTTCTGATAACGGGCAATAATATTTGCTGTGTCTAGCGCCCTTTTCAAAGGGCTGGAATAAATGGCTTCTAATCTATGATTGCTTACATATTTGCCGAATAGCTCTGCCTGCTTAGTGCCCACCTCATCCAGCGCTACATCGCTTCTACCCCGATATATCTTCTCCACATTCCACGCGGTTTCGCCGTGTCTTGCCAGGATAAGTTCTGCCATGGCTCACCCATAATAATTATCTAATCTCTGGGAATCTAATGCAATTTGGAACGAAGTTTGGTTTTCGAGCCGAGTCGTAATTAACCGAAGTTGCCGTGATGGATAATCTGGTGTATGCTGTCGATATATGAGCGCAACTGCGCTTTTCATACTGTTACTGGTAATGTTGGCTGTTCTGGGGTTTTGGGTGTTGCCGCGGATGCGTATAAAACGAGCCGTTAATCAGGTAGTGGCCATTTTTGAGCATAACAATGCACTTGATGTCCGATCTGCCAGGACAATTGACGAGCTGGGACTGAGACCTCCAACCTTCTTACAAAGCATGATACGAATGCGCGACTTCAAACCATATGCGCTGCAAGTATTGATGAAGGCAGAGGTTGTACTTCAGGCTGATGGCGGCAGGCTTTATCTCTCGCAGGATAGGCTTGCTGCTACCAATGTTGCCAAACGCTGACCAGTCCAGCGAAATAAGCCAGTTGACCGCCGTTCTATTTGTAGTCAGTTTTGGTTGTCCGATATCCCGGAATTCGCAGCAATCTGGAAAGAGAGCTGATTTCTTAGCCTGCGTAGTTGAGCTGGGTACATTGATTGAT
>JAZFXR010000134.1:0-2498 GCA_036448835.1 Dehalococcoidia bacterium
AAGCTGTTCCAAAGCTGTCTCTGTGTTCACTATGTGGCACTTGACTGCCGAGGGCTGCTGGCTCTCACTCTGTATCTGGGGAAGCCTGGGAAGCAACTTAATAAATTCGAGTTCCTGGAAAAGCCTCACCACTTCGTTCCGGTCATAGTGGCTTACCTGGCAGGTTTTCAAGTCCAGCTTGATGGGGACATCCTTGACTATAGTGGACAGCTCTTTACTCTGGAAAGCCTGTGTGCGATATTCCTGCAGCGCTTTCTGCAACCTAGCCGGCGTTATATCTCCAATGTGGTCATAGATTCCCTGAAGGCTGTCATACTGCTTAAGTAATTTAGCGGCTATTATCTCACCAATTCCCGGCACGCCAGGTATATTATCCGAGACATCGCCAGCTAGCGCTTTAAGGTCAGCGAGTTGTTCCGGTTTGATACCATATTTCTGCTTCACTGCCTGTTCATCGTAAAGGACGGTGTCAGTGAAGCTCCGCCTGGGAGTAAGGGCTTTCACTCGAGGTAGGACAGCTTGCAGCATGTCATTGTCCCCGGTAACAATTACAGTTTCAATGCCCTGCTCATCAGCCTGCTTACTTAAGGTGCCCAGGATATCATCGGCCTCGAAGCCATCGATTTCAAAAACGGGGATATGGAAGGCTTCCACCAACTCGTGAACCTTTTTTATCTGGCTTTTCAGTTCCTCCGGCGTAGCCGGGCGCTGGGCTTTATATTGCTCGAACATCTCATGCCTGAAGGTTGGGGTGGGACGGTCAAAGGCAACAGCCCAATGAGTTGGCTTAAAATCAGCAAATACTTTGAGCAAGGTGCTGGCAAAGCCATAGACAGCATTTACCAGCTCCCCAGTTTTGGGTTGGGTTAGCGGGGGCAGGGCGTGAAAGGCGCGGTGCACCAGGGCATTGCCGTCAAAAAGTAGTAAAAGCGGTTTCTCTTCCTTCGCCACAGCCTTATTATACTATGGCTCCACCGAAACCCTAAACAAAAGAAAGGAGAAATTCAATTCCTCTCATCAGAATTTCAAGCTCCAAAACGTGATAAAATCTTGCCAGAGAGCTTGACAGATGGCACACACAACGCGTGGTTATACGAGTACACATAACCGTTTCTGGGAAGTAGACCTCTTACGCACCATCGCCATAGTAATGATGATAACCTTCCATGCGCTCTATCTACTTAACTACTTTGATATTCAACCCACCGGCGTGCCCGGCATGCGTTACGAGTTCTGGTGGTGGTTTCCCAAATTGACGGGAGGGACTTTTATCTTCGCAGCCGGATTATCGCTGGCAATCACTTGTTCTAGAGCAAAGCGAATCCCGGGTTTTATGCTCAGAGGTCTGAAGATATTCGGATATGGTATGGCGATTACTCTGATTACATGGCTGATCTCCAGAACAGGGTACGTCCGTTTCGGTATACTTCACTTCTTCGGGATTGCGTTCATACTCGCACCTTTCTTTACGAGATTTCGATTCATCAATCTGGTACTGGGCATTGCTCTGATGGTAGCAGGCATTTACCTACAGGAACAAAGGATCCTTGTCGACTTTCCCTGGCTGCTCTGGCTGGGGCTGATACCACGCGGCTTTTGGACGATGGACTACTGGCCGCTGCTGCCGTGGTTCGGCCTTTTTCTTGTGGGCATGTTTTGCGGCAAAGTGCTATACCCACAGGGAAACAGAAGATTCAATATTCATGAATTCAACGACCCCATTACCTCGGTGCTGACCTTTCCAGGAAGACATCCGCTGGTGATATACCTTGCCCAGTGGCCGGCGATTATCGGGATCCTCCTTCTCCTATTCCCCGGCAATGTACTCCCCTACTTCCCTTTCTAGGCATAATGCAGCAATGCATCGATGCCCTAGAAATTGGTAAAAAAGACCATCATTACGTAGATGCCGAGGTGAATGATGAAACAAGGTAGAAATGACCTCGTTCTGTAAGCTACATAACCCAAAATGAAACCCCCTGGTATGCAGGCCAGCGTCTCCAGAAAGGGCTTGCCCAGATGAAGCAGCACAAAAGGAATGGTCTGCACAAAGATGGCACTTTTCCCTATCGATCTTTCCAGACCAAACAGCATATATCCGCGGAACAGAAATTCCCAGGCAAACATGTATAGTGAGTGGTTGCGCAGCAGCTCAGGCCAGTCTATATCATACATTAGGTAATAAGAGCGAAACTCAGGCATTTTACCGGCTCCATAGAGGATCAGCGCCATGGCGCCAAGGGAGACTGCGGTTAATATTATTGATGATTTCCAGCGACCAATACGGATGCCATAATCCCAGGGCTTATCTCGAAAAAGCAGCCAGCCTGACGCCAGCGGGACAAGCAGATAATAAATGAGCTGCGTTGCCCGGGGAAAATCGATGTCTAAAGGATAGTAACGTCGCAGGACTAATACCAGAGTGGATATGCCAGCCACCGCAATAAGGTTGAGGTCATAGCCCCGTAGCGTCCTGTTTTTGATGTACGTCTGCATTC
>JAZFXR010000135.1:0-8045 GCA_036448835.1 Dehalococcoidia bacterium
ACTAGTTCCAGAATCTCTTCAGCTTGCCTGGCATCGTCAAAAGAAACCTCCAGCTGTCCCATTATGTGACGGAAGCCTGATATCCCGATATATCGCCCTGAACATATCTCCCGGCCAGTCTCCACAAGTTCAGGATCACCTCTGCCCAGTTCGTCGAAGCCATATAGCTCATAGTTTTCGGGATCCTTCAATACTCCATCAGCGTGAATACCAGAGCCGTGGGCAAAGGCATTGGCTCCAACACCAGGCTGGTTTATAGGAATTGGGACCCCGAAGGCATAGCTGGCAAATTTGCTTATTCTCCAGGCTCTTGTCAGGTCTATGGGCTTCCCCAGTCGATATTTTTTAGCGAATCCCTTGGATTTAGTGACGGCTAGAGCCGTGGCTATAAGGTCAGCATTGCCCGCTCTCTCGCCAATTCCATTGATGGTGGTGTTGATATAAGCGTCCTGTCCGCCGTCTATAGCCCCTTTAGCACCGGCAATGGAATTAGCCACAGCCATTCCCAGGTCGCCGTGACAGTGTAGCTCGATAGGTATTCCAACGTCCTCCGCGAGAGTTTTGGTGCTCTCGTAAATGCTAAATGCATTGTCATAGCCCAGTGTATCACAATACCTGAGTCGATCAGCCCCGTGTTCCTTGGCTGCCAGGCCGAATCTAACTAAGAAGTCTGTTTCGGATCTGGAGGCATCCTCAGCATTGACCCCTACGCTTGCAACTCCATGGGCGCGAGCCGCTTCTAAAGCATCGACCATCATGCTTACGATATTCTCCTGGCTCTTTTTACCCTTAAATTTGCCTTGAATCATTTGGGCCGATGTAGAAATCGAGATATTAAGGTGCTTAATATTAGGGACAAGCCTGAAGGCTTCTTCCACATCAGCGACAATTGCCCTGATCCACCCTCCCAACCGGATGGGTTGCAGGACACCCATGTCAGCTAATTCTTGATTCGCCTGAAGGTAGAGCGATTCGTGTCTCGTAGTCGGGAAACCAAACTCGGACTGAAAGACACCCATTTCGTTGAGGTACATGTTCATCATGGTCTTCTCCAGCTTGGAGAGACCGAGATTTGCAGTTTGAACGCCATCACGATTGGTAACATCTATGAAGTAAATCTGGGCCATCTTTGCCTCCTGGGGGGATAAACTGGATAAGGATACCATTATTCATTCAGGTTATCAAATTTCGGCCCGGTCAGCTTGTTTAAGCTCGCACCTTTAAAAACAGCGAAAAGTACAGAATGATAAGAGGTTATTATCAAATGCTTTTCATAACTTCCTTTGTTCCCTTCCTTTAGATATACTAACAATCATAATGGCTACAGCAATAGAATGGCTTGAAGGCAGACTACGGATATTAGACCAGAGCAGGCTTCCCCGAGAGGAGGTCTTTGTCGACCTGGATGATTACCACGATGTAGTTCTGGCTATTAGAGAAATGAGAATTCGCGGCGCGCCAGCCATTGGGGTGGCTGCTGCCTACGGTATAGCTCTGGGGGCATCAGATATTGAAACAACAAACAAGGATGAGTTTCTCGCCCAATTAGATAGGGTCATGCAGACTTTTGCTGCCTCCAGACCTACCGCGGTCAACCTTTTTGAGGCTATCAATAGAATGCAGAGAGCTGCCAGAGGAGACGGCGTTACTGAAATAAAAAACTCGCTTATTAATGAAGCAAAGCGAATTCATAAAGAAGAAATGACCGCAACCGAGTTACTCAGCCAGCTAGGAGCAGGGCTAATCAAGGATGGATTCAGACTACTCACGCATTGCAACGCCGGTCCTTTAGCCACCGCCGGCTATGGTACTGCCCTTGGTGTAATTAAAGCCGCCAAAGAACAGAAGAAGAAGGTAAGCGTATTTGCCACAGAAACTCGCCCTCTTCTCCAGGGCGCAAGGCTCACTACCTGGGAACTAAGACAAGAAGGTATTCCGGTAACTTTGATTACCGATTCCATGGCTGGCTATTTTATGCAACAGAAGAAGGTAGATTGTGTTATTGTCGGAGCCGATAGAATTGCCTCTAATGGCGATGCCGCTAATAAAATTGGCACTTATACACTGGCGGTATTGGCTAAGGAAAACGATATCCCCTTTTATATTGCCGCTCCCACCAGCACTATCGACCTTTCCTTAAGCTCGGGAGATCAAATCCCCATTGAAGAGCGAAGTCCTGAGGAGTTAACTCATATCAAAGGTGTACCAATTGCCCCCGAAGGTACAAGAGCAGCCAATCCCGCCTTCGACGTCACTCCCCATAGTTATATAACCGCCATAATCACCGAGAAGGGCATAATAAGGGAACCTTACACAGAAGGGCTAAATACGGGGAAGTAATCTTGTCGACAAGGTGGATAGATGAAGGTCCGGGATGTGACCGAGAAGAGTATTGCCCTTAATTCCTCCTTAGGCCATATTTTCAATCCCAACCGATCAAAATATTACAGTATCATTTAACTATATCTGCTTTCCCTTTTAAGAGTTGCAATGATAAAATGATATAAAGGATAGCAATGTCGGGACATTCTAAGTGGTCACAGATTAAGCGGCAGAAGGGAGTGGCTGATGTCAAGCGCGGGCAGTTATTTACCAAGCTTGCTCGAGAAATCATAGTTGCAGTGCGACAGGGTGGCCCCAATTTAGAAAGTAATTTCCAGTTACGTTTAGTAGTGGAGAAAGCCCGTGATAATAACATGCCTTCGGATAATATCGAAAGAGCCATAAAACGGGGTAGTGGTGAAGCTGGGGAAGCTGCCTTAATTGAGATGAAACTCGAAGGCTATGGGCCAAGCGGGATAGCAGTTTTGGTGGAAGCCTTGACCGATAACCGTAATCGCACAGTTCAGGAGGTGCGCCGTCTCTTCACCCGTCACGGGTGTGGTCTTGGTGAGAATGGTTGTGTCTCCTGGCTCTTTGATAGTAGGGGAGTAATTACTGTAGAAAGCAATGACTCAGATACCGAAGAAATAGCGCTACTAGCTATCGATGCCGGCGCTGAAGATGTTAAGACCGAAAAGGACTATTTGGAAATTTACACGCAACCTCAGGATTTAGAAAAAGTAAGAAAGATTGTCGAAGAAAACGGGCATGTGATTTCAGCGGAGCTTTCGCTAATGCCCCAAACTACAGTGTTGCTGGAGGAAAATAAAGCAGTCCAGGCCTTGAATTTCCTCGACGAACTGGAAGGATTAGACGATGTACAGCGTGTTTTCTCCAATATCGATTTTTCCGAGGCTACTTTAGAAAGGCTGCGCAGTCAAACCTAACATGTGCATTTTAGGTGTTGACCCTGGCACTATTAATTTAGGCTACGGTGTAGTAGATGGCGAGGAAGAGATGCATTTGGTAGATTGCGGAGTAATCAATCTCCCATCCCGGCTTCCTATGGAGGAAAGACTGCGCGCTATCTACGATGAATTAAGCCAAATTATCGCTAAGCATAAACCGAGCGAAGTAGCCATTGAAGAACCCTTTATCGGCCACAACGTAAAGTCAGCGTTTGCTATTGGCAAGGCACAAGCTATAGCGATACTGGCAGCGGTCAACCAGGGATTGCCCGTCTTCTATTACTCACCAACCAATATAAAGCAGCAAATAACCAGCTATGGGCAAAGCGACAAACAGCAGGTTCAAGAGATGGTGCGAGTCCAGCTCAAGCTCTCTGACCCACCTCAACCCAGCGATGCCGCCGATGCACTGGCTGTAGCTATGTGCCATATTCAACAGAGGCGCCTTAACCAGTGGCTCACTGAAAATACGCCGAAATGATAGCTACGTTAGAAGGAATACTGGAATATCGTGGTAACGACTCCGTCATCCTTAATATCGGCGGGATAGGTTTTCGAGTATATGTCTCAGGCTCAACTTTGGGCCAATTAGGGACTGTTAAAGGCAAGGTCTCACTCTATACCCATCTCCACGTGAGAGAGGATAATGTTTCTCTTTATGGTTTTGCTTCAAACGAGGAATTAGCTTTGTTTAAAAACCTTATTTCCGTCTCAGGGGTTGGCTCCAAGGTGGCCTTAACCTTGCTCTCGGCTTTGAATCCTGAACAAGTTGTCATGGCTATAGCTAGTGGCGATGTCGACCTTATCAGCCGGGCGCCTGGCATCGGTAAAAAAATGGCCAGCCGCCTAATAGTTGAACTCGGAGGCAAATTAGAAAAAGAGTGGAAGGAGACGGCTTTGCCTTTAGCACCGGAGAGTGCCGATGTCATAGCCGCCTTAACTGGCTTGGGCTACTCTCTAACGGAAGCTACCAAAGCTATTTCTAAGCTTCCAGATTCTGAGGGGTTAAGCTTGGAAGAGAAAATTAAAATGGCATTGCAGCAGATGGCGGGATGATAGGCTGACCGTAGTAGGGACAAGCAGGAGAGGCAAAAATCCGTCTTCTTTTGGCCTTGCTGGAAGATGATAAAATGGGGGTCTGTTTCTTAGTTTAACTGCCTGTAAGCAAGGAGTTAGCTTTAGCTGAGATAGCATGCACGTATATAAATACACTTTGTAGAGCGGAGAAGAAAGCATGAAGTTTGTGAAATGGTTTGAAGAAATTGGAGCACAGGATGTAGGTTTAGTGGGTGGCAAGAACGCATCTTTGGGTGAAATGGTAAGAAATCTGGGTAAGAAAGGGATACCTGTCCCCTCCGGATTCGCCATCACTGCTGAGGCATATAAGTATGTGATAGAGAAAGCAGGTATAGACCAAAAAATCAAGGAAATTTTAGCGGACCTGGATACTCGTGATATTGAGAATTTAGCACACAGGGGCGAGAAATTGAGGAATCTGATAGAACATTCTCGTTGCCCAAAGGACTTGGAGGAGGAGATACGACTTTCATATCGGAAGCTGGAGGAGAGATTTGGAAAGGATGTAGATGTCGCTGTGAGAAGCAGTGCCACCGCTGAAGATTTACCGACAGCCTCATTTGCCGGACAGCAGACGAGTTATTTGAACGTGCGTGGAGAGGGCGACCTACTGGAAAGGGTGATGGACTGCTTTGCATCTTTGTTCACGAACCGGGCTATCTCTTACCGGGTGGATAAAGGTTTTGACCATCTCAGTGTTTATCTCTCGGTGGGGGTGCAGAAGATGGTTCGCTCTGATTTGGCCTGCTCCGGTGTCATGTTTTCCATAGATACAGACTCGGGCTTCAAGGATGTGGTCTACATAACTGCTGCCTACGGTCTGGGAGAGAATGTAGTACAGGGAATTGTTGATCCAGACCAGTTTTACGTCTTCAAGCCCGCTTTGAAGGAAGGTTTCAGACCTATTTTGGAGAAAAAACTGGGGAGGAAACATAAGAAGTTGGTCTACATGAGACATGGGTCTGGAGCGGAGCAGAAGAAGACCAAGGTTGACGAGCAAAGACAGTTCGCACTAAATGACGATGAGGTTCTGACTCTTGCCAGGTGGGCTTGCATCATAGAGGAACATTATGATGTGCCCATGGATATCGAGTGGGCAAAGGACGGGGTAACTGGAGAGCTTTTCATAGTCCAGGCCAGGCCGGAGACCGTCCACTCACATAAAGACTCAGCTATACTTCGGACTTACGTGCTTGAAGAAAAGGGGAAATTACTGCTCAAAGGAGAAGCAGTAGGTACAAAGATAGGTCAAGGCGCAGTGCATGTAATAGAAGACAGTGATGAAATCCGCAAATTCAAGAGCGGTGAGGTTTTAGTAACTGATATGACAGACCCCGACTGGGAACCGATAATGAAGATAGCCGGCGCCATAGTTACAAACAAAGGTGGTAGGACCTGCCATGCGGCTATTGTTAGTCGTGAGCTTGGAGTACCCTGTGTGATTAGCACCGGCAAGGGGACAGAGGTTTTGAATGAGATGAAAGAAGTCACGGTAGATTGTTCAGGCGGCGGGGGCAGGATATATAAAGGAAAACTGAAATATAGAATAGATGAGGTAGAAGTAGATAAGATCCCCAGACCTGACACCAGGATAATGATGAACTTTGGAATTCCCGATGGTGCATTTATTCAAAGCCGAATTCCTAATGACGGCGTGGGCTTGGCCAGGGAAGAATTTATAATCAATTCTTATATCGGCATACATCCCATGGCACTAATAGAGTACGATAAGTTGAAGAAGGCCGCGGGTACCGACGAGAAATTAAGGGGCGTGATCAGACAGATAGACGAGAGGAGCGCAGCATATGAAGACAAGAGAGGGTTTTTCATTGACAATTTAGCGATGGGGATAGCGAAAATAGCGGCGGGGTTTTATCCTAACGAGGTAATAGTTCGGTTTTCTGACTTTAAGACAAATGAGTATGCCAATTTAATCGGAGGGTATCGTTACGAGCCAGACGAAAGTAACCCCATGTTAGGGTGGAGGGGGGCCTCTCGCTATTATGACGATAAATTTAAACCTGCCTTTGGTTTGGAATGCGAAGCGATAAAGAAAGTAAGGAATGTGATGGGGTTAACCAACGTGAAGGTGATGGTTCCGTTTTGCCGAACGCCGGAAGAAGGGAAAAAGGTAATAGGAGCCATGGGAGATTTTGGCTTAACGCAAGGGGAAAATGGGTTGGAAGTGTACATGATGTGCGAAATACCATCAAATGTGCTTTTGGCGGAGGAATTCGCCGAGGTGTTTGATGGATTCAGCATCGGGTCGAACGATTTAACGCAACTAACCCTTGGTTTAGATAGGGATTCCGAACTCGTGGCACACATATTTGATGAAAGAAATGAGGCAGTGAAGAAATTGGTGAAACAAGTTATAGATGCGGCGCATAATCACAAACCGAGGAGAAAAGTAGGAATATGTGGTCAGGCGCCGAGTGATTTTCCTGAATTCGCCGAATTTTTAGTTGGGTGCGGTATAGATTCGATGTCTTTAAATCCGGACGTGGTACTGGCGACGAGGTTAAATATAGCACAGGTAGAAAAGCAGATAAAATCCAAAACCAGAAGTAAACGCACGTGAGGGCATGAGGGGTTGCCACTACAGATTCAAGATTTTGCCTTGGCTGGCTATATAACAGTGATTCCATGGTCAACAAACCTGATATACGTGAACAGACAGAGAAGAGAGAAGAGACTCTTTCCCCTTATGCTGCTAAGAGTAAATTCAGCCGTGGTCGGCTGAAGAGGGAAGAACCGTGCCCTATAAGGACCAGTTTCCAACGTGACCGTGACCGCATCATCTATTCCAAGGCCTTCCGTCGGCTAAAACATAAGACGCAGGTTTTTATTGCTCCCTTAGGAGACCATTGCGTCACCAGACTTACTCACACTCTGGAAGTATCTCAGATAGCCAGAACTATAGCTCGAGCTCTGAATTTGAACGAAGACCTGGCTGAAGCTATCGCCCTTGGGCACGATTTGGGGCATACGCCTTTCGGTCATATAGGCGAGGAAGTCCTGAACGAGTTGTATCAAGATGGCTTCAAACACAATGAGCAAAGCTTACGAGTAGTTGATTTGTTAGAGAAGGAAGGGCAAGGACTGAATCTGACCTGGGAAGTGCGGGATGGTATTCTCAATCATTCCAAGGGACAAGCCGAGGTCCTGGGGGATGGATGGGGAGATGCCAATACTTTGGAGGGGCAGATATGCAAAATAGCCGATATAGTGGCTTACGTTAACCACGACGTAGAAGATGCGATCAGGGCTGGTATTATTTGCCAGAATGATTTACCCAAACCAGTGTTAGAAACTTTAGGGTATGTACATTCACAGCGAATTAATACTCTGGTTCGTGATATCATAATTTGCTCGTGGCTTGTTAGTAGCCATGGCGATTTAACCAATCCAACTATAGGCATGAGTCCTGAAGTCCTTGAAGCAACAAACATACTCCGCCAGTTTCTATTTGACAAAGTATATTATCCCAGCTTAGCTAAAGAGGATGCAGTAAGAGCACAAGAGGTATTGCGCCTGTTATATTCTCACTTCCTAGAGCACGAAGATAGGCTGCCTCGAGAGTTTGCCTCTTTGCCGGATAATAGGGAGCGTAAGGTTATTGATCACATTGCTGGGATGACGGATCAATATGCGCTAAAATTAGCCGAAGAGATATCT
>JAZFXR010000136.1:0-2880 GCA_036448835.1 Dehalococcoidia bacterium
CGAAGCATGTCTGCAGCTACTATCGCTTCCATTGCTAAACTGCCCATGGCTACAATGACTATATCGGAGTCATCCAGTCTGTCTTCCCAGAACATATTGGCATAGCTTCTGCCGAATAATTCACCGAATTCTCGCCCCACTGTGGTTATCCTTTCCCTCGAGTTCTGCAATGCCTCTTGAAGAAGATACCTCAGTTCCATATACCCATGGCAGAGTACGCCTTCAGCGTTAACCCTGGGATTAGCTAAGGTCACAAGGTTATAGTTCTTGGGATTAGATGGATCCAGTATCGTGTGCGGCTTATACGGAGGCAGGAATCGATCCACATCTTCCTGCGACGGCAACTTGACCGGCATTTCAGTATGAGATAAGACAAAACCGTCGTAGCAGACCATAACCGGGACATAAACTGATTCGGCGACCTTGTAAGCCTGGATTACCGAGTCTACTATCTCCTGATTGTTCCGAGCGTATATTTGTATCCAACCGGTGTCTCGCTGAGATATGGAGTCCTGCTGATCATTGAGTACGCTCCAGGGCGCTCCAATAGCACGATTTACGCAGGCGAGGACGACCGGGAGACGTGCCCCAGCAGCCCAATGTAGCATCTCATGCATATAGGCCAAGCCGTGGGCACTGGTAGCAGTGAAAGTCCTGGCTCCTACCATAGAAGCTGAAGTGCATACAGCGAGGGCGCTGTGCTCACTTTCAACAGCAATGTACTGGGCGCCGAGTTCTCCTCTTTCAACGAATTCAGAGAGCGTTTCAGTCACTGGTGATTGTGGGGTAATAGGATAGGCAGCAATTACTTGGACCCTGCTGAGTTTCGCCCCCTGAGCCGCAGCATGATTCCCATCAAGTATTCGAGTGCTGGCTTTCCCAGTCTTCTTTTTGCTCACAAAAATCACTCAATCCGTCTCAATGAGACATAATCCCCTCTTCACGTACCATGGTTATAGCGTGTGCTGGACATACCTGTGCGCATATCCCACAGCCTTTGCAGTAGTCCATATTTATCTTCACGGGTATGGTTTTACTTATAACAGCCTCTGGACAATAGAGCCAGCATAGAAAACAGGAAGGCTTGTTCTGTTTAACTGGGAGACACTTTTGTTGGTCTATCACCGGTAATGAGTCGCGCCACTCGCCTGTTTTACCCGCTTCGCCAACGGCTGGTGATGACTCTCCGCATATGTGCTGGCACTCCCTGGTTCCCATGGTTTGTTGTTACCCCATTGTTGCGAGTTTGGTTATCTCGTAGGTCTGCGTAATTGCGGCAAGATTAATATCTACACCGCCGTTGGAGAATCTTTCTCTTATTGCCTTCTCCACACTTGCCATTGTCACCGCCTCGGTAGCCCGAATAAACGCGCCCAGTATCGCTGTATTCACGAGTGTGAGGCCGGCTACTACCAGTCCCAGGTTTGAGCATACTCCAGTAGCATCAGCAGTAGCGATGTTGAAATTGTCTCCGAGACCAAGTTCCCTGGGAGACCGCCAGGAATTTGCGATTAGCCATCCTCCTCTGACCAGCCCGCTGGTTACCTCCTCGAATTTGAGCAGGGTATGATCCAGAACTATTACTACATTGGGGTTTTCTACCTGGGATACGACCATGACTGTTTGGGGGGAAAGCCTGCTTGATGCGCTGACTGGAGCGCCTCGCCTCTCGGCACCGAATGATGGTGCAGTGGTCACGCCATGATAGCCTTCGAGGTAAGCTGCCTGTGCCAGAATCTTGGCTGCCGTTATAGCTCCCTGACCACCTCGCCCATGCCACCTGATTTCATAGTAGTCTTGCATGCACAGCCTGTACCCCTGAGGCTTCGTCAATTTCAGGAGACCATCATTTCCTGCCCCAAAGGTGATTGGCTGTATTGTATAGATCACTTGCTGCACGTGTCAAATATGAGTCGCAGCCTAAAATAATGTGCTGCCGAAGGGCAAACAGACAAAGTCTGCCTTCATTAGAAAGTGAGACCCCCCTGATGCTGCCCTCTAAGATTCTTAACCAGGGTAATTTAGAGACCTATCAGATTCTTGCCTTCGTCAAGTAGCACATCTGCCCTTTCCAGGCTTCCGGCTTCAGAGTAAATGCGGACCAGTGGTTCCGTGCCGGAAAAACGGATGAGCAGCCAGGAATCATCGTCAAGGAAGAATCGGAAACCGTCTGTTGTATCTAACCTAGTCACCCTTGTGCCGGCTATGGAGTCCGGAGAGTTGGAACTGAGTCGCTTCAGGATTGCCTGACGCTTAGCTGCCGATATATGAAAATCCCTGCGGTCATAGTAGTGAGACCCGACTTTGTTGTACAGGTAGTCGAGAAGCTGGGACGGTGTCTTGCCTGTTTGTACCATGAAGTCGAGGAAGTAAAGCCCGGCAAGTATGGCATCCCTTTCCGGGACATGACCGCGGAATCCGTAGCCACCACTCTCCTCACCACCAATAATGGCGTTTTTCTCCATCATTAAGGGGGCGACATATTTGAAACCCACCGGGGTTTCATAAACAGGCACATCGAAGAGCTTTCCCAAGCGGGAAATCATCATGGTGGAAGTTAGTGTCCTCACCATGGCGCCACGCTCACCACGAACTTCCAGGAGATAAAGACAGAGCAGGGCAAAAACCTGATGCTGGGTTAAAAACTGGCCCTTTTCATCCAAGATGCCAATACGGTCGGCATCTCCATCGGTGGCTAACCCCACGTCAGCCTTTTGTTCGACGACCAACCGGGAAAGCTTGGTTAGGTTTTTAGCAATTGGTTCAGGCTGAATTTGAGGGAAGGAGGGATTTCTTTCGGCGTTAATTTCAGTGATTTCTAAATTGCCGTTTTGAAGGGCTGTCTTGAAGTAACCAATGCCTGCACCATACATGGGGTCA
>JAZFXR010000137.1:0-2208 GCA_036448835.1 Dehalococcoidia bacterium
GCGATTCCTCCCCCCGGTTTATCAACGGTGTATTGGGCTCAATAACAACTAAACATGGCATAAAACAAATGAAGCCTCATCAAGGGGCGTGAGAGCCCTGTCTACTCCAGGTAACCTCTATGTAACCTCTTGAAGGCGGAACCATCCTGACTTGCCTTTCTTACGGGGTCTGTCATTCTCCGTGCCCTATTTTGGACTGGCGTGCCGGTCTGATGATGGCGATTTCTCGGAGCAAATCCAGGAACATTTTTCTGTCGAAACTTGCTTTCTTCCAGCGGAATCTGGTATACTTGCCAGCCGTGCCTAAATCTGTATGGCGGAAAAAGAAGGTGTTTACAACGCTTTTATGGACCGCCTTCTTTACAACTGATTCTCATTAGTGGAGGTAACTGTCACAATGGAAGTGCTGAGTCCTTACAAAGAAGCTACAGATGTCATACTTGAAGCCGGTGGTGAACCACTCAAATTGTGTTACCAATGTGGTCTTTGCACTGGTATTTGTCCCTGGAACTTAGTCCGAAGTTTTCTGGTTCGCCGCATCATGCATGAAGCTCAGCTTGGGGCGACCGATTTTGGCAGCGAGGATATTTGGACTTGTGTTACTTGTCGAGCTTGCGTTCAACGTTGTCCCAGGGGGGTCGAGATAATAGATGTGATGAGGGCGATACGCAGAGCTGTAGCTAGCCTAGGCGTAGGCGTCGTACCGGACGCCTTGAGAATCTCAACCAAGAACATCGCTGGTGTAGGTAATCCACTTGGGGAGGCACCAGAGAAGCGAAATGACTGGGCTAAGGACCTTAACGTAAAGAACTTTGCTTCGGATACCGAAATACTCTATTTCCCCTGCTGTGTACCTTCATACGATCCTGATGTGAGAACAGTGGCTAGGTCGACCGCCACAATTTTCAATAAGCTTGGGATTGATTTTGGCCTCATAGGCACTGAGGCAAAATGCTGTGGCGAGTCAGTTAGGAAAGCCGGGAATGAGGATACTTTTCAAAGCTTGGCTCAGAACAACATCAATCTCTTTGTCAAGAGTGGTGTCAGAACCGTCGTAGTCAGCTCGCCGCACTGCTATCACACCTTCAAGAATGAGTATCCTGAGCTTGGAGGCGAATTTGAGGTGATCCATATCACTCAATATCTAGCTTCACTTCTGGAACAGGGAAAATTGAAGCTATCTAAAGAGATAAACAAGAAAGTAATCTATTCCGACCCTTGCTACTTGGGGAGACACAATGATGTCTATGATGAACCTAGAAAAGTATTACAGAGCATTCCCGGCCTGGAATTAATAGAATTCCCTGATGCTCGTGAGGATGGTCTTTGTTGCGGTGGTGGCGGCGGTAGAATCTGGATGGACACTCCGAAAGGGGAGAGATTCTCTGACATAAGGGTCGAGCAAGCTGTAGCGAAAGGTGCCGATGCAATAGCTCTAGCCTGCCCTTATTGTTTCCTCAACTACAGGGACAGCGTGCTCTCTATGGGCAAAGCGGAGGCCGTGCAGGTCAAAGATATCGCCGAACTTGTTGCTGAAGCAATATAGTAATGGAGGATCGAACATGGAAGACGTTAAAATTGGCGTTTATATCTGTCATTGCGGGTTGAACATTGCTGACGTAGTGGATGTAGAAGAAGTGGCCAAATATGCTGCAACCTTACCTGCCGTGGCAGTGTCTCGCACCTACAAATTCATGTGTTCTGATCCGGGACAAAGCATGATCAAGGAGGATATTAAGGAACTTGGTCTCAATCGAGTTGTAGTCGCTTCTTGTTCCCCGCTGATGCACGAACCAACCTTCCGACGTGCCATTCAGGATGCGGGAGTAAATCCTTACCTCTTTGAGATGGCTAATATCCGGGAACATTGTTCTTGGATTACTGAAGACCATAAAGATGCTACGGAAAAGGCCAAAGCTTTGGTAAGTGCTGCCATAAGGCGTGTTTATTATCACCAGCCCTTGGAGATACGAGAAGTCCCGGTAAATCCCAATACTTTGGTAATTGGTGGAGGTATTGCTGGCATCCAGGCTGCCCTGGAAATCGCTGACTCTGAGCACAGGGTTTATCTGGTGGAGAGAGACCCCAGCATAGGCGGGCATATGATTCAATTCGATAAAACCTTCCCCACCTTAGACTGTTCCGCCTGTATCCTGACACCCAAGATGACCTCGGTAGGTATGCACCCCTACATCGAATTGATGACTT
>JAZFXR010000138.1:0-6519 GCA_036448835.1 Dehalococcoidia bacterium
GAGGATGATAAGACTGTGGGCAGAATACGGGAAAAGATGGCTGAGGATGTCTCCAAGGGTCGCTTTAGCCCCACGGTTGCCAAGCAGGAATATCTGTTCAGTAGGATAATGGAATCCCTAGTGGAGTCCAAGGGCTTCGACCTTCTAGCCATGGGGCGTCCGGAAGGGCCTGGATGTTATTGTGCCTCTAACGAGTTTCTACGTGTGTCCTTAGATAAGCTAGTAAAAGACTATAAGTACAATTATATTGTCGTGGACTGTGAGGCAGGCATGGAACACATTAGTCGCCAAACAACTAGAGATGTGGATGTTTTGCTCATTATGTCTGACCCTACTATAAGAGGTATCACCACAGCAGCGCGTATGAAGGACCTTATTGGCGAACTAAGGTCAAAGATAGCCAAAGTCGGGCTTGTAGTCAATCGTGTCAAAGGTGAGTTATCTCCAGCGATAAAAAAGGCAATCGATGAATCTGGCCTTCAGATTATTGCCCTTATTCCAGAAGACTCCGATGTGGCAGCTTTGGAAATGAAGGGTAGACCCATGACTGAACTCCCTCAGGGATCTCCCCTTGAATTAAAGGTCAAGGAGATGATTGAAGGCCTGGGTCTATGATTGAGAAAATGTCCTCCCTGCTGGAGGATTGCCCAAAATAAGTCGAAAGGCAGGTAAGGAATTATGGATACAAAAGAATACCCGGCAATATGGTTACAGACGGCTGGATGTAGCGGTTGCTCCGTCTCTCTCCTCAACGCTATAAATCCATCTATCAAAAATCTTTTGGTCGATGAAGTACTCCCCGGCAATCATATAAATCTAAGGTTTCATCCCACTGTCATGGCGGGGGCAGGAGAGTCGATAATTGAAGTTATGGTGGATACCTCCGAGAAGAAAAAGGGAGGTTACATCTTGATTGTTGAGGGGGCTATACCCACTGATAAAGGTGGTATCCATGGAGTGATCGGTGAAAAGAATGGTAAGCCAACAACTATGAAATCGTGGGTGGAAACACTAGCCAAGGATGCCCTCGCAGTCATTGCTTTGGGCAGCTGTGCAGCTTTCGGAGGAATTCCCGCTGCCTATCCCAACCCCACGCAATGTCGGAGCGTCGGAGAAGTTCTTCAAGCCAAAGGCATCAATACTCCATTAGTGAACATCCCCGGTTGTCCACCACACCCTGACTGGTTTGTAGGCACAGTGGCAACCATCTTGCTTTCCGGACTGCCCAAACCTGAGGATCTGGATGAACACGGACGTCCCAAGGCTTTCTATGGTCAAACAATCCACGAGAATTGTCCACGGCGAGCCTACTATGATGAGAATAAATTTGCTAAAAAGTTCGGTGACCCCGGCTGCAATTATGAATTAGGATGCAGAGGGCCTATAACCCATGCCGATTGTCCTGTGAGACTTTGGAATAACAAGGTGAACTGGTGTGTAGGTTGTGGTGCTACTTGTATTGGCTGTACTGAGCCCGGGTTCTTTGACATATCTCCGCTTTATGAAAAAACTAGCGAAGCTGCTCTGCCAGAGGAGGTTTAGATTAATGGGCAAGATTATAATTGATCCAGTAAGTCGTATCGAAGGGCATCTTAAGGTAGAGGCGGTGGTTGAGGGCGGTAAAGTGAAAGAGGCTAAGAGTTCAGGGATGCTATTCCGTGGGTTAGAGTTGATCATGAAGGGTCGTGACCCCCGTGATGCGCAGCGGATAGCTCAGCGAATCTGTGGAGTTTGTCCGACAAGTCATTCTACTGCTGCTACTCTAAATCTGGATAGCGCCTTCGGTATCGCCGATAAAATTCCCGACAACGGAAGAATTATCCGTAATCTGATTTTAGGGGCAGCCCACATTGCCGACCATATCCTTCATTTCTATCACCTGGTAGCCCTCGATTATGTAGATGTGGCTAAGTTAGCAAAATACGAGGGAAATAATCCAGCTCTGAATTCAATAAAGAGCTTTATTTCCCGCGGAGAACTTGGGCCTTTTGTCCCCCGCTATGAGGGTGATTATCGCCTGCCCGATGAGGTTAATGAACAAGCGGTGGCACACTATGTCGCGGCATTCGATATGCGCCGCAAGGGCCAGGAGATGCTTACTATGTTTGGTGGCAAGATGCCCCACAACATGGGCATAATGCCCGGTGGAGTCACCTCTACGCCCACTGTTGATAACATGGCATCCTTTCTGTGGAGGTTGAAGGAGCTTCAGGAGTTTATTGATAATGTGTATCTCCCTGATGTGATTGCAGTGGCCGGTGTTTACTCAGATTACTTTGAGATTGGTCATGGCTGCGGGAATTTACTTGCTTACGGTTCCTATGAGCTGGATGGAAAGGAAGCTGACCTCACCAAGAGGAAGAGATTTTTTAAGCCAGGGACAACTTCAACAAACCTCAAGTCTAGTGAATTTGACCCGACTAAGATCACTGAACAGGTGAAGCATTCCTGGTATGCCAATTCTATCAGCGGCAGACACCCTTCCCAGGGAGACGTTGTTCTTGATGAAGAGAAGGAGGGAGCTTACTCCTGGCTAAAATCACCTCGCTATGATAAGGCTGTTTTTGAAGTCGGGCCACTAGCTCGAATCATGGTCAATTATGTCAATGATAATCCCGGGGTTAAAAGCCTGGTTGATTCGACTTTGTCCAGAGCAAATCTAAAACCGAAAGATATGTTCTCTGTCATGGGGCGTAATCTTGCTCGAGCTCTGGAGACTAAACTTATAGCCGATGCTATGGCCAATTGGGTCCTGGAACTCAAGCCCGGTGATCCAGCTTATATAAGCTATGACCTTCCTGAAGAGTCTACTGGAATGGGACTGGTCGGTGCGGCGAGGGGTGCCCTGGGGCACTGGATAGACATAAAAGAGGGAAAAATTGCCAATTACCAGGTTATCACGCCCTCTACATGGAATATCTCACCCAGGGATGACGAAGATCAACCTGGACCATTGGAGCAGGCTATCACCGGAACCAAGATAAAGGATGAGGTCAATCCCTTCGAAATAGTTCGTATTGTAAGAGCTTTCGACCCCTGTCTCGCTTGTTCTATACATTTGCTCAGTCCTAAAGGGCAAGACATGGGGAAATTCAGGGTTTGCTAGCAATAGTTCCAAGGAATGTAAGGAATGGGTAAATTCGTACTGGGGATAGGGAATACTCTATTGAGAGATGAAGGGATTGGTTGTCATGTGGCAAATGCGTTAGCAGAAATCCCGCTGCCCGATGTAGAAATAATAGATGCGGGGACATGCCCGGATGTATGGCAGTTTATCGAAGATACTGATAAATTGATCATAGTAGATGCTGTTAAGGGTGGAGGAATGCCTGGGCAAATTTACCGTTTTCACCCTGAAGATGTAACTCTGGAACAAAAGCCACTGCTATCCATGCACGATATTGGCTTAGTGGATAACCTAATATTGATGCAGCTCCGGCAAAATATAGGTGAGACGGTGATTATTGGGGTCGAACCCAAGGATATTAACTGGGGGTTAGAACTATCAGCGGAACTCCAAGGTAAAATGTCTCAGATAATAGACACAGTTTTGTCAGAACTCAATAATGCAAATCCTAAAGGAGAGATGAAATGTTGATTTCAGAGCAAAAACCATTTGAAGAAATCCTAACCTATTTGGATGGAGACAAGAATATCTTCCTCATCGGCTGTAAGGGTTGTGCCGAGGGATGGGGAAGTGGAGGAGAAAAGCAAGTAGCAGAAATGTGGAAGAAGCTGCAGGAGCAGGGCAAAACTATTGCAGGTTCAGTACTTGTGGATATGTTGTGTGATAGTGTGTTAACCAGGTTAAAACTCAGAACTTACAAAAAGGAAATCACTGCTGCCGATTCTATCCTGGTTTTGACGGATGGAGCGGGAGTGCAGACTGTAGCAGCATTAGTAAATAAGGTAGTACATCCTGGCTGCAATACTTTGTCCTCAGGTGGCGCTCACGCAGAATGGAAGGAAGCGGAGCGTTGCCTTGAGTGTGGTGATTGCATGTTGGAGTTTACTGGTGGTATTTGTCCTATCGCCCGATGTTCCAAGCATCTGCTCAATGGTCCCTGTGGCGGCTCACAAGGTGGCAAGTGCGAAGTCGATCCGGATATAACCTGCGTCTGGCAAGAGATTGTCGATCAACTTACCAGACTGGGGCAACTTAATAAATTGGAAAGGCTCGTCACACCGAAGAATTGGAGTGTGAGCCTTATATCCGGGCCACCTGTGAAGAGGTTTTCCTAGATGCGACTATGAGTTAAACAATTGGAGGCGTAATGAAGACTAAAAGTAATTTGGAACGGCTACTAGAGGCTGGACAGTTTGCTGTTACAGGTGAACTGGGACCCCCGCAAAGCGCTGATGCCGAAGTAATTAGGAAAAAGGCAAAGATACTCAAAGGTCATGTTGATGCTTGCAACGTCACTGATGGTCAGACTGCAGTAGTGCGCATGGCATCCTGGGCAGCTTGTCTTATCGGCAAAGAAGAGGATTTAGACCCCATCGTACAGATGACCTGCCGCGACCGTAATCGCATTGCCCTTCAAATGGATATTTTGGGTATAGCAGCACTGGGCATAAATAACTTATTATGCCTTACAGGCGACCACCAGAAATTCGGCAATCACCCTGCAGCCAAAGGTGTCTATGATCTTGATTCTATTCAATTCGTTAAGATGGTGAAAGACATGCGAGACGAAAGAAAATTCCAGTGTGGCGAAGAGATAACGGTTGGGCCTCGCCTTTTCATCGGAGCCGCTGCCAACCCTTTTGCTGACCCTTTCGAGTATCGTGCTGCACGTCTTGCTAAGAAAGTAGCAGCAGGGGCAGATTTCATCCAGACCCAGATTATCTTCAATGTGGATAAGTTCGCTGAATGGATGAAGATGGTACGGGACAGAGGATTACATGAGAGGGTAAAGATACTTGCTGGTGTTGCTCCCATAAAATCAGTGGGTGCTGCAAAATATATGAAGACCAGAGTCCCCGGAATGGATGTGCCTGACAGCATTGTTGACCGGCTTCAAGGAGTGCCTAAGGAACAGGTGTCCAGGGAGGGCATCAAGCTTTGTATTGACATTATCAATCAAGTGCGTGAAATTGAGGGTGTCGCGGGTATTCACCTCATGGCTATTGAATGGGAGGAAGCAGTGCCTGAGATAGTAGAGGCAGCTGGTCTTCTACCACGCCCTAAGTTTACTCCATAATGAAGAGACAACATTATTCGCCGCAGGGTTCCCGAGAGCAAGGTCTCATGTTTTCGTATAAGCTCGCCCAAGAGCAATTGTCCAAAATCGGCGATGTAGAAGAACAATGCCGCAAAAGCGGTGCTCGATATGTAGAGCCTAGTAAGATAACTATTGATTATCTAAATCAGCCATATCACATTACCCTTCCTGATGCCGAAGTATTGTTGGAGGATAGCAAAGCGGAAGTTCCGCTGAAGGACAAAATCCTGGTACTTCACTACTTCACTTCGTCAAAGGGCACCCCACCTACAGATATTTTAATTAATTTTAAACAGCTGCCAGGAGGTGTCAGTTATTTTCCAGCATTTTTCCAAAGAGCCATAAACCCCCTCGTAAAGCACTTTGGCCAAAAGCCTGAGCTGCTAATAGACATCGCAGCAAAATTGGGTGGCTATAAAAAGGATCAAGGGGATGTGTCTATGACCGTCAATGCTTTTGACCACGTTCCCATAACTCTAGTACTATGGAGAGGTGATGAAGAACTTGCTCCCAATGGGAATATATTGTTCGATGCTAATGTTTCTGATTATCTCTCCACTGAGGATGTAACTGTGCTTATCGAAACTATCATCTGGAGGCTAGTTAAAGATATTCCCTCCACGGAACCGAGTAACAGAAGTTCTGCCTCGAAATGACACAAGGCAAAGTATTTAAGGACAACGGAAGAGTTGCGAAGTAATCGTAACGTGGTTGTATTTGCGTTAATACCCCAGTTTTTGATATAGTCCAGCCATTGGAGGAAGTTTTGCTTTCCTCGATCTTACGAGGAGAGTGTTAATCATTTCAACTCCAACTCAGAAACACGTGGGAAAGAATCACAAGAAGCGAGGGGAAAACAGTATGGAATACTCGTTATCGAAAATCTTATCCTCTTATCAGAGAACCCCGGACAAACTGATTCCCATTTTACAGAGAATCCAGGCAGAATTTGGCTATCTCCCTGAGGAAGCCATAAATAGAGTTGCCGAATTTTGCAGGGTGGCAGAAAGCAAGGTTTTCGGTATCGCATCATTTTATGCTCAGTTCCGTTTTGCACCCCTGGGAAAGACGCAGGTAACGACATGCAGGGGTACCGCTTGCCACGTGCGTGGCGCCCCACAGATTCTTGACGAGGTGAAAAGACAACTGGGGATTGAAGAGGGGGAAACTACACCAGACCTGGAATATTCCTTAGAGACGGTGGCTTGTATCGGTTGCTGTGCTTTAGCACCCTGCTTGACAATCAACGGGAAAGTTGAAGCCAAAGTGACACCCAAGAGAGTAAAGGAGCTTT
>JAZFXR010000139.1:0-4830 GCA_036448835.1 Dehalococcoidia bacterium
TTACGACAAAATGGTGAAACTGGGAGTCAAGCATCTAAGGGAGTTTGTTAGTTTCGTGGAAGGCATGGTAGGTAAGAAGATGGACTGGGATAGGCTGGATAAGATAACAGGTCTGATGATAGAGGTCAACGGCGTTTGGCATGAGGTCAACGAACTGCGTAAGGCAAGGCCATGCCCCATGCACAGCCGCGACTTCTGGAGCGCCATGCCTGCTGCCCTATTTCTGGCTGGCGACCTAGAGGACTCACTCAGACTCTACCAGGATATGTACAAGGAGGTTGAGGAAAGAGTCCATAATCATATGAGCGCCATCCCAGATGAGAAATACCGCCTGGTATTCGCCGAGCTCCCCCCCTGGCACAGCCTGACCTTCTTCGACAAGCTGGCTGAGAGGGGATGGAACTTTGTTATCGAGAGTGTTGGGTACCATCCACCCATACCCATCGACCTGAGTGGGGTCAGTGATCCTCTGGAGCGCATCACCAAATTCAGCCTTCAGTTCCTTGTTGGCTACTACGAAGATGCCCGGAAACAGAACATACTCGGCGGCACTACTGCATATCCTTATTTGAAGTATGCCAGGGAGTGGAAGTGCGATGGAGCACTTCTTCATCCCCTTATCACTTGCCGCAGTGCCTCTACTCACCTTCCGTATGTCTCAGACATGCTCATGGAGAAAATGAATGTGCCCTCACTGAGCATTGAAGGCGATATCGTAGACCTCCGCCTGTTTAACCCGGAAGATGCTTTAGCTAAAGCGGAACCATTCGAGGAAACTATGGAACACTACAAAAAGATAAGAACACAAGAAGGGTACGACTGGTGAATTAAATCAGTGTCTCAACCTGACAAGGAGGCAGCGATGTCAGACAAAAACAAAGGTCTCAGCAAAGCCCGGGAAATCTATTTGAATCGTTCACAGAGAGCCAAGGAACTTAAAGCAGCAGGAAAGAAGATAATGGGCTATCCCTGTGTCTATGTCCCGCTGGAGATGCTTACAGCCTTTGACCTCGTTCCCTACCAGACATGCGGTGATATGAAGGAACCAGTTACTGAAGCAGATAGGGCTTTGCCCAGTTCATTTTGCCCTATCATGCGCAGTTGTCTTGATTGTGCTCTAAAGAACAAGAACGATTTCCTTGATGGCATGGTTACCGTTCACTCCTGCGACCCTCAGGAAAAAACGGCTCGCGTCTGGGAATCTTACACCAACTACTCCTATTTCCATTTCATAGATATGCCCATCACGGTTCGTCCCGAAGCCCTGGAATACTTCAAAAGCCAGCTAGACGATTTTACAAAGACTCTGGAAACTTTCACCGAGAGGAAATTGTCACAAGACAAGCTCAAGTCAGCTATTAAATCCCACAACCAACAGCGGGCTCTGGTGAGAGAACTTTACGAGCTGACCAAACCATCTCCACCCCGTATCTCGGGGACGGAAATCACTCAGGTAATAAAAGCCCTGACGAGCTTGCCTGTATCTGAAGGAAATGACCTGTTAGCTGAGACTATAAACGAAGTTAGGAACCGTATCGATGGACCGGAGAAGAAGCCGGCACGTCTCCTCGTATGGAGCAGCACCCTGGATGACACCGATATCATGCAAGTATTCGAAGCCAAGGCAAACGTGGTGATGAACGAAAGCTGTGGAGGCATCAGGGCTTACAGAAGTGCCGTAAAATTCACTACTGACCCGCTGGAAGGGCTGGCTGATTACTATCTCAACGAAATTACCTGTGCTCGTACTTTCAGACAGGCTACTCCTGGTGAGACCAGCAAGGACTATGCCAGAGACCTGCAAAGTCGGTTCGGTTATCTTAAAAGCATAGTTAAAGAATGGAAAATCAACGGCGCCATAATGCTGCTCGTCAGGTATTGTGACCCCTTCGCCTTTGAAATGCCATCGCTCAAAGACTATTGTGATAGTATCGGCGTCCCCAGTACCTACATAGAATACGACTACACTATAGGGACCCTGGCACCATTGAGAACCAGAGTCGAAGCCTTCCTTGAGACAATCACCCAATAGCAAACGCCAAGAGGTTTATTTGTATTTCGCCGGTGTTGACATAGGTTCAACCATGACCAAGGTCGCGCTCATGGACAGGAGCGGCAATCTGCTTTCAACCATCAAAGGTCCAACCGGGCCAGAACACCGCCAGCTTGCTAATGAGGTTATGCGGCAGGCACTTGAGCAAGCCGGCCTGCGGATTGATGAGATGTCATATATTGTAGCTACAGGCTACGGACGGCTCAATGTACCTTTCGCGGACCGACAGATAACAGAGCTTTCCTGCCATGCTAGAGGTGTCTCCAGCCTTTTTCCCGATGTCAGGACTGCTATAGATATAGGTGGCCAGGACGCCAAATGTATGAAAATTGATAAAGGCAGGCTGACTACTTTCGCTATGAACGACAAGTGCGCCGCCGGAACAGGCAGATTCCTTGAAGTAACTGCGACTACACTGGATATCAGGCTGGAAGATATGGGAGACATTGCATCAAAAGCTACAAAGAAAATCCAGATAAGCAATTTGTGTACGATATTCGCTCAACAGGAAGTGGTAGCACTCCTCTCCCGGGGGGAAGAACTGGAAAACATCGTAGCCGGGCTTCACGACGCTCTGTCCAGCCGTGTGGCGGTGCTGGCGCGGCGGCTCGGAATAGAGCCCGATTTGGTGCTCACCGGTGGTGTGGCCAAGAATAACGGTATGGTTAAGGCAATGAAGGAAAGTCTGGGCTGCCAACTCTTAGTTCCTGAAGAACCACTTCTAACTGGGGCACTCGGCGCGGCTATTCTGGCAAAGGAAATCTACCTGAAAGCAGTGACAGAGGGCGAGGACCTACCGGCAAAGTCACGGCGGCTGGAAGAAGCCACCTTTTTTGGTTAGGGACAGCGATGAGCTGGTTTATTGGCATCGATATTGGCTCGGCATACAGCAAAGGAGTCATGATTAAAGACTTCGAGCTTGTTGCCTCACATGTAATCATATCTGGAGCTAATTACCGAACCTCTGCCGAGGTCATAGGAGCAGAGCTAGTAAGACAGGTCAACCTGAGTCAAGGAGATATAGCCAATACTGTTGCCACCGGTGCCGGTGCCGATAATGTCTATTTTGCCAGCCAGAGGGCAAGCGATATTGTCTGTACTGCGCGAGGTGTAAATAATGCTTTCCCGCAGGCCAGGACTGTAATTGATGTAGCCAGTCAATCCAGCAGGGCAATACGGCTAAGTGGAGAAGGGAAGGTGGTTAACTTTACCGTCAGCGAGAAATGTGCCGGCGGTAGTGGCCGCTTTATTGAGGTCATTGCCAATGTACTGCGAATCGATTTAAGCGACTTCGGCGCGGTTTCCGCCAGGTCGAAGACGCCCATCGCATTTAGTACGGGGTGCGCTGTTTTCGGCGAATCCGAAGCCATAACCAGAATAAGCGAAGGCGTCTCAAAAGAAGACATCGCTGCCGGTGTTAGCAAAGCCCTGGCCAGCAAGATTTCCTCCCTGGTTAAGAAACTTAAACTGGAGGAGCCCTGTGCCATCTGTGGAGGCGGTGCTTTAAGCAATGCCCTCGTCAACACCATAGAGGGCGAATTGAACATCACCCTCCTGGTACCACCAAACCCCCAGCTTATAACCGCTTTTGGCGCCGCTTTAATCGCCGCAACATCAGCGACTATGGAAGTGGAACATAGGTCTTGACAAGAGCTGACGGGGGTTGTAGCATTTTAGCGTAGCCGATTTGTCAGAAAGCTACTGAACCAACACAGTAAACGGAGTCACACTAAATTTGGAGGTGGTAGATGAAAGTAGTAATCGCGAGTATCATAGTAGCCGTTATCCTAGCCTCGGTCTTTTCCTTACCGGTTCTAGCCCAGGAGAGTGGCACCATCACCATCACTATGACGGGAGTCAATGATATTTCCATCAGCTTGGATAAAACACAATGGCCGCTGGGAGATGTGGCTGCAGATACAGAGTACGTGACAAGCCCGCCCATAGAATGGTGTACTTTGACCGTAGAGGGTAATTGTAATGTGAATACTTTTATTGTGGGTGAAAACGCTGAGTGGATTGATGACCCCACTGCTTATGAATGGACACTTAGCGCCGATGGTATTAATGGAGACAATGTGTACGGACTGCAATTCCGCATATCTGGCGATACCACACGAGGACCATTAGGCGATGGCTATGTACCTATCACCAAGACGCAAGACGAATTCTGGCCTTATGCTGGTGGGTCAGGCTCGAGCTTGGCACCCGGCGACACCAAGCAATTTGGCCTGAAATTGTTAACACCGACTTATTTCGTTGGTAGCAGGCAGATGCAAACGCAAATCACCATAAGCGCAGCGGCTGCCTGATGATAAGGTATATTAAATTAGCCGGGCTCATTGCCGCTTTACTGGTCGTCTTCCTGCCTACTATTACTCTGGCTCAGGAATTTAGATTCAGCATCTCCCCCTCGGAAGTACACATAGATAATTTGCCCCCGGGAGAGACATCGGAATTCGAACTAACCATTCATAATAAGGAAGAACTAGCTCATAATTTTACTTTAACTACCTTTCAACCTCCAGAAGAAGAAAGAAGGGAAGGCAGAGCTGAATTTCCCGATGGCAGCTGGATAAGCTTCTCCTCTCCAGAAATTGAAGTGGCCGCGAACTCTGGGGCTAATGTAACTGTGACGGTAGCTATACCACGAGAGCCAAAATGGGCAGGCAAAGAGTGGGAGACATGGCTGGGAGTCACTGCTGAATCTCGTGACCTGTTGACCGTACAATTATATACTCGCCTGCTGGTATCCACGACCCCCGCAGTAGGTGCCA
>JAZFXR010000140.1:0-3850 GCA_036448835.1 Dehalococcoidia bacterium
GCCACGATTTTTGGTTTGTATGCTAAGCCTTTGTATAAGTCTATCTCTTCCTCCAATGTGCTGAGGTCATCGATAACAGTCGGCGAGCTGCCATCTAATAAGTAAATAATCAGCCTGGTTCTTTCCGCATGGCGTAAAAACTCATTCCCCAATCCTTTACCAAGATGTGCACCTTTCACAAGGCCGGGAATCTCAGCAATAATAAACTCCCTCCTGATGTCTGGTATCACTCCTAGAATTGGCTGGCGGGTGGTAAAGGGGTAAGCGGCAATTTCGGGTTTTGCTCTCGATATATTAGATAGTAAAGTGGATTTTCCTGAGTTAGGATGACCAACAATACAGATATCCGCAATGAGTTTTACTTCGAGTACAATAAGCCGCTCTTCCCCTGATTCCCCCTTGCTAGCTATCTCTGGAGCTTGATTTGCTGCTGTGGCAAACCGAGCATTACCTAACCCTCCACGGCCCCCCTTAGCTACCATAACCTTTTGCCCGTGAGCTCTCAAGTCTGCCAGAAGTATCTCCTCCCCCGAGTCAGCTTTAAGAGAAACCATTGTGCCTATGGGGACTGAAATAGCTAAATCGTCACCTTTCTTGCCTCGCTTACGCCAACTGCTTCCCCGACAACCATTGCCAGCTACAAATTCCTTCTTTCTCCCCGTTAAGCTCAAGTCAACCACGTTGGGATTTGCCACAATAACCACTCTACCACCATCTCCTCCATCTCCTCCATCCGGACCACCAAAAGGAATATACTTCTCCCTCCGAAAGCTGACACAGCCATCCCCACCACGTCCACCCCCAACCATAATTTCCCTTTTATATATCATAAGTTAATAAACCAACATTAACCTTAATTTTATTAATATGTATAATATTAATAATTATAAACAACTTTTTTGTGCGGTGGATGAGTAGTTGAGCAATTCAGAACTTAGGAAACGGTATAGCGGCGATAATCAACAATTTATCCACAAATTATGAGTAATTCTGCACAACCTGAGATGCTTCTTTCTAACCTTTATGTGGACCAGCTTTACGTTTGATTTCCGTAACCTGGTTAGCCAAATTGGGATTTATGCTCAATTCGCTAGCTAATTTTTCGTAACCGTGAAGGATTGTGGCATGATTTCTGCCACCTAATTCTTTGCCGATTTCAGTTAGAGAGCAATTGTATCCTTCGCGCATCAGATAAGTGGCCACACCTCGTGCCAGAGCGGTTTTTCTATCTCTTCTTTTTGAGATTAACTCTTCAGTTGAAAGGTTGTAATGATCCGCTACCGTCTGCAAGAGCAACTTTATGTCTTGTTTGCGGTTTGTGCTTGTTAACAATTTGTTGATTGTTTCAGGGGTGATCTTGGTTCCACTTAATTTAGCCTGAGCAGTTAGGTATACCAAAGCGCCTTCAAGCTGTCGGACATTCTCGCATACTTTCTTCGCTACAACTTGCAGCACCTCTTCCAGATCCGATGTCATCGTTGCGTCTGCTTTAGCCCGTAATATATTCAGGCGTGCTTCAAAGTCGGGTGGTTGTATATCGATCACAAGACCGCCTTCAAGGCGTGATTTCATTTTGCTGCTAAGCGGATGCAGGTCTCTGGGAGCACAGTCGGCGGTGATGACAATTTGATGGTTGTCGCTGTACAACTCGTTGAAGGTGTGGAAGAAACATTGTAGTGTTTGTTTCTTGTCAATCAAAAAGTGGACATCGTCGAATAAAAAGATATGGATATTTCTGAATTTGCTGCGGAATTTATCAACTTGGTTTTCTCGCACAGCTAATACAAATTCATTGGCGAATTGTTCTGCGGTAATGTATGCCGCTTGCGTACCGTTGTTTGCCGTTAGATTTCCGATAGCATGTAGTAAGTGGGTCTTACCTTGCCCGGTGTTGCTGTGAATGAAAAGGGGATTATAACTGCTTCCTGGATTCTCAGCTGCTTCTAAAGCGGCAGCATAAGGTAGACGATTAGAATCGCTGACGACGAAGTTATCAAACGTATACCTTGGGTTAAATCTATACTGTTTAGCTTTGCTGCTGGTCCCGCCGTCGGTGAGCTTGGCTGATGGGCTAGCTGTCAACTGTTCGCTATTTTGGACTACAAATTGGACGTCGACATCCTTGCCCATAATATCAACCAAGGTCTTCCTTACCAGAGGATAAAGGCGCTTGGATAACCATTCTGCGATAAAAATGTTAGGGACACTGACGACAAATATACTATCTTGGCAGCGAAGGCCCTGGCTATTGCTAAGCCATGTAGTATAATTCGCCTTGCTGACCTGAATTTGAAGCTTGCCTAGAGCGCTCTCCCAAATCGATTTAGCTGGTTCCAATCTAGCCCCAATCCCAACAGTACTCAGCCGCAAAGATAGCTGAAAGAATGGTAAGACGCAGTCAAGAATTTAAGACCTTACCATTTATAGAATATCAAGTCTTCTCAAACCTTCGCTAGGCAATGATTGACATAATTAAAGAATTAATAAAAAATAGTTTTGCTATGAAAGTGCGGACCGTTTTTATGGGCACTCCGGAATTTGCTGCGACCATACTGGAATCTTTGCTCCGGAGTTCCTGCCAGGTGCTTGCTGTGTATACTCAGCCCGATAAGCCAGCCGGCAGGGGGCGCCCAGTTGTTTTTCCTCCAGTGAAGAAACTGGCTCTGGAGCGACAAATACCGGTTATCCAACCCGAGACTTTTAAATCAAGCGAGGTCATGAATAAGCTGGCCAGCTTTGAGCCCGAGCTAGTAATTGTGGCTGCCCTCGGTGCTATCCTTCCCTCAGAAGTACTTTCCTTGCCCAAATTTGCTTGTCTTAATGTTCATCCTTCATTATTGCCACGGCACCGGGGTCCGTCTCCAGTCGCTAATACCATTCTCTGTGGAGATGAACTTACCGGTGTTACTATAATGTTAATGGACACTGGAATGGATACCGGGCCGATTTTGGCTCAGGAGAAAGCGGGGATTTCCTTTGCGGATACCACAGGCTCTCTTAGTAAGACGCTGGCCGATGTAGGAGCCAAGCTTTTGCTGGAGACCTTACCCGGATGGCTTAACAAGGAGCTAAGACCGCAAGTTCAAGATGAGGCCCAGGCTACTTACAGTAAGTTGATAACTAGTGAAAATGCCGAGATTGATTGGCATCTTTCCGCGGTTGAGCTCTGGCGGCGGGTAAGGGCTTACAATCCCTGGCCCATCAGCTACACTTGGTATCAGGGGAAAAGGCTGAGAATCCATAGATCTATTCCCTTTGGTAATATAGCAGAGGGGGAGTTAGGGGAAGTAATCGCTTTGCCGGAGTCACCTGAAGTTGGCGTAGTAACTGGGCAGGGTATTTTGGGGCTTTGCCAGGTTCAGTCAGAAGGAAGGCGCCAAATGTGGGTAGATGATTTCGTTCGTGGACAGAGGGATTTCATTGGTTGCGTTCTGGGGCGCAGATAGCTTCTCTGGTTGGCATTATTCCACCAATCTCCGCGCAATGTAAGCTAATAGCCAAAACAGCATGGGATACCAGAACTATGCCACAATTGTTAAGAACAGCGTCATGCACCTCGCCTGTGCCAACACTTCTAGCAGGAGGTTGAGGAATGCCCTGCAGGATCCAAGGGACAACTCTTAAGAAGAGGCAGATGGGCTATGTAAATCTACAGGGAAGAAACGAAGGAGCTAGTCATTACAGGCTGGAACTCCTCTCCCATCAAAGCAGAGAATCAATATAATGGTTTTATCTCTGGGTATGTGACGCCTTATTGGAGCTTCAGACATCCACCTGGGGCGACGAATAGGGACTATGCTATGTTACTGATGTAAGAATATCACCCGCCAGCCTGAAAGCAACAACGGGA
>JAZFXR010000141.1:0-2729 GCA_036448835.1 Dehalococcoidia bacterium
TAATAATAACTGTGGCCGTAACGCCGTCAACATCAAAGTCACCATAAACAGCAATCTTCTCCCGCTCAAGTACAGCCTTATAGATCCTGCTTATAGCCTGTGATATATCGGGAAGCAGGAAAGGATTACCCTCCAGCCTACGGTCAGCAGACAAAAAAGTATCGATTTCTTCTGGCTTAACACCACGATTGTAGATAAGTTGAGCAATTAGAGGAGAAAAGCCAGAAGCATTCAAGTATTCATCTGGCACCCGAGGCAAGATCTTCCATCGAGTTCGCTGATTCAACCTAGCACCCTAGCTAATATATTTTCCGTCAGAATCGCTAACTATATCCCATGATAGGGGGGTGAAGCAAGCGCCGGACACGGTAATTTGACCACTCACCCAAGCAATAAATATAATTCATATTAGTGAAGGTAGCTTTCTACACACTAGGTTGTAAGCTCAATCAGGCTGAAACCGAATCTCTGGCTAGTCGTTTTAGCCAGGCAGGATTTCAGCTTGTTCCCCCCGGTGATGAAGCAGATATTTATATTGCCAATACTTGCACCGTCACGCATATAGCCGACCGTAAGTCACGCCACTGGCTCAGGCTGGCAAGGCGAAGAAATCCCCAGGCTCTAATTATCGCTACCGGCTGCTATGTCCAAAGAAATCGCCAGGAGCTAGCCGAGCTGGCGGACCTTATAGTTGATAACGAAGAGAAAGATCATCTGCTAACCCTCACGCAAACTTTTTCTCCCGAAAGGAATGGACTGAGTGATAGTGAAACCAAACAATCTCAGATGACTGTTACCACCGCCAGGACTCGCAGCCTAATAAAGATTCAGGACGGCTGTCGTAGCCACTGCACATATTGTATTGTGCCCAAAGTAAGATCCTACGAATATTCCTTACCCGCTTCCCAGATAATTGAAGCCGTTAAGCAGAAAGCGGCCTTGGGTTACAAGGAAGTTGTTCTGACCGGGACAAAGGTCGGTACTTATAGAGACAATAGCACTGACCTCAGGGATCTGGTCCAGCGTATTCTCACGAGTACTGGCATTGGGAGATTGCGCCTATCGTCTCTACAACCTTCAGAGATATCTCCTGAATTTCTTGCCTTGTGGCATGATGAAAGGTCCTGTCGGCATTTCCATTTAGCGCTTCAAAGTGGAAGCGAGACCGTACTCCAAAGGATGAGGAGGAGCTACTCTCTGGCTCAGTATCAGAGAACAGTAGATTTGATTAAAGACACAATACCAGACGCAGCCATCACCACAGATATAATGGTTGGTTTTCCGGGGGAAAGCGATGAAGAATTTGAACAAAGCTACTCTTTTTGCCAGCAAGCTGGCTTCGCCAACATCCATGTCTTCCCCTACTCACTCCGCCCTGAAACAGCAGCAGCAGGAATGCCCGAGCAGGTAGAAGACAAAATCAAACAAGAGCGTAACCAGCGGATGCTGGAGCTATCTCGAAGCTCCCGGCGTAAATTCTATGAGCAGTTCCTTGGACAAACTATGCCGGTTTTATGGGAAAAGGAAACCAGCCCAGGAAATGGTATATACTCCGGACTGACCGGTAATTATATCCGGGTATTGGCTCACAGTGAAGAGCATCTGAATAACGAGATAGTACCTCTTAAACTCATAGGATTCCGTAACCAAGAAATGTGGGGAGAATTAGTGAATGAAAATCCGGGTTAAGGTAAAGCCCAGCTCCAGGGCCGAAGGGCTCGGTCGTGAAGGGGGTAGCTTTATAGTCAAGGTCAAAGAGCCAGCTAAGGATGGCAAGGCCAACCAGGCAGTCATCAAATCACTGGCAGAGCATTTCAGTGTTCCCGAAAGCCAGGTTAGGATTCTCAGCGGCCTCAAAAGCAGGAATAAAGTCATCGAGGTTCTGGAAGAGTAGCAAGATAGGACTATCCTGCACTTACGCGACGCGACTTAATGTGAATTAGCACAAAGTGTGTACTCTTGTTTCAAGCGGGCAGCTCCGTATTGTCAAGGAAGATGCTACCCTGTTGGCATGGTCACAATAAGCGGACATATTTTAGCTTTGTTTTGCGGCAGAATTAGGTAAACACGCCTAGAATCCTAGCCTGTGAAAGTCCGTTATGCCCCGGCCTGTCCCAAACATTTTAACGTCAATTAGGGTTATGTTGCGCTTGTCGCGGGGTGATATGTCGCTTAGCTAATAGCAAAATGGTTTAATGTTTGATAATATCGTCAACCGTGTTTGCCCAGAGGCCCTCGTATCTGTTCCAGTCTGTGAATATCACTGGCTAGGGATATGCGTATTTTCTCCGCGACCTTGCGGAAATGGAATCCCTGAACAGCCAGTGACATGGATAAAGGGAAGGTTTTTGGTCTCCTCAGCAAGGTCCAGCCAACCAGTTTCCAATAATGTATTCTCCCTTTTTCCTTGAATCCCAATGCCCATGTGGACCTTATAAGTGCTATTAGGTGGAGAAGAGAAATCTTGAATTTCCCTTTATCGCCAGGTCTATACTCCTTTAGAAAGATTCTAATACGCTCATAATATTGCCCGGGGGCGTAGATTGTATCTACAACATGCCTATAGCCACTGGCCAGCGCTTCGCGACCCATTCTGGGGATGAAGTTGGTTGAACCATCCGTGTTATCACCGGAGCCCTTTGGCAGTATGCGGTTCTCCTTTTTTAAACGTTTGTATAACCTTGTCTCCGGAGGAGCCATCAGTACGCCAACCATGGCGGTAACGATTC
>JAZFXR010000142.1:0-2763 GCA_036448835.1 Dehalococcoidia bacterium
ATTCTCTGTTTCAGCTTTCTGATTCGGATGAATCCGAAAGCTCCTTTTGCAGCGTTTTCCAGATACCATTGTAGAACTCTCCCACGCTTTCACCTGCGTCCTTGTATTTGACTGTGGGTACAGGCCGAAACGTCGCTGCAAAGTGTGCATGACTCAGGCAGGCAACCGCCAACTCCTTAGCAATCTCTCTCGTATCCATAATTCACCTCCACTTGGAATTCCTCCTGATTATACCACCTGCCAGCCCGGTGAAATTTGAGATACCTTGATGCTTTATCACAGGATGGAGCAACTTTGGTTGGTACTCTGAGGGCATAATACCTGACTTGTAGCAGGCCTGATTACTGTGGTGTCCCTGGAATTCAGGAGTAACAAAACACCATTTTTTACCTTGCGGTTAACGAGCCGTCAGCCTATCGACCTAAAGTTGCGGTTCATCATAATAGTAATGTTAAAGACGGGAGTAGATCCTTCCCAGCAACGGAGTGCCTAGATAGATGGCTCCGTCGGGGCAGGTCTCTTGACAGCAATAGCACCGAACACAGCGATTATAGTCGTATCTGGGTGGCCTGGACTCGTCCCCTTTGTACCAATCAACAGCCTTTGGTTGGACAGAACACAATGTGATGCAGGTACCGCAACAGGTGCATTTCGCTTTGTCGATGACCGGCCTCTGGGTTATTCTATTCTTGAGGAATACCCTTAATCGGCCGCCGGAACTGGACATTGGGGGTGTTCGATTTACTTCGAAGCTTTTATCGACAAAGGACTCGAGGGCTTCACCCATAAGCTCTATGTTTCCAACATGATAGGTTCCCAGTCCTGCCTTCTCACCAGGTTTGGATGTCGGCACAACTTCGGGATCGAGGTGGGCAATTCTACAAGCTGTCGCATCCAGGGCTACGGGGTCGCTGGACAACAGCAAGACATTCAACCGTTTCAACTTGCCACTTCTCGGCCCGTTGCCTTCCATGGCTACAATACCGTCCATAATATAGAGACGGGGCTTGATGAGCGTGTTCAAATCAACAAGCATCTTAGCGAAATCATAGGGGTCCGGTAACTTAACATGGTACTGGCTTTTCATCAGACCCGGTATGCACCCGAACTGGTTCTTCACTGCGCCGGTAAATCGAACTAGGCCGTGTGTTTTAAACTTGGGCAGGCTTACCAGACCATCGCTGTCCAGGACGCCATTGGCCACCACGAACTTCTTAACCAATAGGGCATCCTTATGACTGACCGACCTCCCGGAATCAAAATCAGCCAGAATAAACCCTAATTCGTCACCAACCTGTTTAATACCGGATTTCCTCAAATTTGGCTCGGCCTTGCCGAAACTCGGGGAATCACCGTATAAGACGTTGGCCCCTGTATCTTTTAGTAGTTTGCCGACCGCCCTAAATACTGCCGGATGTGTAGTTACGTGCTTATCGGGGTCTGTGCCGATCAGGATATTAGGTTTCATAACTATCCTTTCACCGGGTTTTGCGAACAGAGAAATTCCGCTCAGCATGTCGACCCCTTTTTGAATAGCTGTTAGTACCTGATCATCCGCATATGAGTCGCACCTTATTATGACAACTCTTGCTTTGTTCATGCTTCCTGAATACCTGGATCCAGACTACACTTATCATATCACAAGCAGTTAGGAACGGGCTGCTATATGGGTATCTGTATGATCTTCGCTATTCCAGGGCGTCAGCCAAGGAAGAGCCGGAATGTCATATCTTGAGTTAATATAAAATTGAACGAAGTATTCTGGGGAGATAATACCTAGTTTGTAGCAGGCCTGATTGGTGTAGTGTCCCCGGAATTACAAAGGAGGACCCTTCAGGGTTGCACAAAAAGTCATTTTGTTGTCTCTTGTTATTTGAGGTATATACGGAGTACAATTCCATAAATACGTGGTTAAAGGATTTGACAAACGACACAGACTCCATCTCTGTATAGGTTTGGCGTCAGTCGATAACTAAAGAGGGGTACAATGGACGAGCAATCTGAACAACTGAGGTTTGCAGTACTAATTGACGGTGACAACGCCCAGGCATCTCTTCTTCCTCGAATCCTGGCAGAGGTCAGTAAAGTCGGGCTGATAACGGTCAAGCGGATATACGGAGACTGGACCAGTATAAACATGAATAGCTGGAAGAATTCGCTTCATAAACATGCAATTCAGCCCATACAGCAGTTTAGGTATACGGTTGGCAAGAATTCCACGGATAGTGCGATGATAATTGACGCGATGGATCTGCTACACAGTCAAAACATAGGCGGCTTCTGTATTGTTGCCAGCGACAGTGACTATACACGATTGGCAACAAGAATAAGAGAGGACGGCCTTTTCGTTATTGGAGTGGGAGAGAAAAAGACTCCAGAAGCTTTCATCAACGCCTGCAACCAGTTCATTTACTGTGAAAATCTGACTGGATCCGAGGAAATGGGAAGGAAAGCAGCAAAGGAAGAGAAGTCTGACATATCCGACCCTTTAAACCTTCTTCTCGAAGGATTCAATCTAGCTGCGAAAGAAGAGGAATGGATTCATCTGGCGACATTAGGCTCCGTTCTTCGCCAATTGGATCCAGCATTTGACCCCCGTACTTACGGCCATCAGAAATTACAGTCTCTCATCAGGAAATATCCAGAAACATTTACACTCAAGCGGGATAAATCAAGAAAACCACCGGTGGTGTATGTCGCGCTAACGGCTCTTAGTTCGGATGCAGACTAATCATGAACTTGTGGTGAATCCCAGCCTCACAA
>JAZFXR010000143.1:0-4519 GCA_036448835.1 Dehalococcoidia bacterium
GCCAAGAGATAAATGATCTTAGTGCTAAAAACTCCGAAGAATACGCCTTAACAGGTCACCCAAGGCTGAGACTGGGCACTACATCCAGGTCATATCCACTCACCTCGCCAGCTTGGATATGATAATAACCACAAGCAGCCACCATGGCCGCATTATCCGTACAAAGGTGGGAAGGGGGAATAAGGACGGGTACCGGCGAATTGGCAAGGAAATGCTGGGTTAATGTCTTATTGGCTGCTACTCCACCGCTAAGCAAAATCTGTTCCACCTTCAATTGTTTTGCGGCTTCAATCGTTTTGGTAACTAAAACATCGACTACGGCCAGCTGGAAGCTTGCTGCGACATCAGCAACTGAAAAATCTCCCTTGTGAACAAGGTGCCACAAGGCGGTTTTCAAGCCACTGAAACTGAAATCATAGCTTTCCTTTAGCCAGGCACGAGGGAGAGTTAAAGAAGGAATTCCAGAGTGGGCTGCCCGTTCAATAGCCGGGCCTCCTGGGTAGCCTAAGCCCAGGATTCTAGCTGCTTTGTCGAATGCCTCGCCCGCAGCATCATCCAAGGTTCGCCCTAGTTTCTTAAATTGTCCGTGTCCTTCCATCAGTACTAGATCACTGTGTCCACCTGAAACAATTAGGCAGAGACAGGGGAATTTCACACTACCATTCTGGCTGGCTGGGGAATAATCCAGCCAATTAGCATAGATATGTGCCTCAAGGTGGTTAATCCCTATAACAGGTATTTTTCTTGCCAGGGCTATTGCCTTGGCTACGTTAACGCCCACCAGCAGTGACCCGGCCAATCCCGGGCCGAAAGTTACAGCAATGCCGTTGATATCCTGCCAGGAGACTTCAGTCATCGCCTGGCTGATAACGGGGATAATGGTGAGAAGATGCTGCCTTGAAGCAACTTCCGGGACTACTCCGCCGTAACGAGCATGAATGTCTATTTGGGAAGCGACAACACCGGAGATAATCCTGCTGCCGTCCTCCGCTACAGCAGCAGCGGTTTCATCACAAGAGGTTTCGATACCCAGAATTTTCATGGACTGCTATATACTTGATTCTCCTGACTTCCTAACAGCATATTGTATTAGAGGTGGTGCAAGGAGTCCATGGACTACTGTTGTGATCGCCATAAGGGCGATTATTGTGCCTCCGAGCTCGTAGCCTGATAGCGCTTGAGCTGCCAGGAAAGCAAGACCTATGGCAACACCTGCTTGATCTAGCATTGCAAGGCCAAGATACTTCTTAATCTTTGGCTCAGATCTGGCTAAAACACCCCCCAGACTGCACCCGGCTATTTTACCGATACTTCTTCCAACGACATACACGATTATCAGCGGCCACATTAGATGAAAAAGTGAGAAGTCCATCCCCATACCAACAGCGGCGAAAAACAAAATAAATACCGGCGTCATGATATTATCTATCAATTCGTTTGAGCGCGTGCCGATTTGGACATTGAGGTTAATCACTGCCGTCCCTAAAGCCATACATGTGAGAATTGCCGATACTCCAATCATTTCCGCAAGACCCCAACACAGCATAGCAACTGCGATAGAAATAATAAAAATATGGTCGGAAGAGAGATGTACTTTCTTCGCAAAGTAAGAAATAGCGACTCCAATTGCTCCTCCCAGTCCCAAGCCACCGAAAATCTCCCATAATGGATAAGAAAGGGAATGTGAAACGCTTGCTTCTCCGCCCAACAATATCTGTGTCAACATGATTCCCACCGAATAAATAACTATTACAAGTGCGTCATCCAGTCCCACAAGAGCAATGGTAATGTCTGTAAGTGTTCCTTTTGCCCTTAAGTCTCTTAGAACTGCTATTGTTCCTGCCGGAGCGGTTGCGGGGGCAAGTGAACCCAAAATTATGGAAAGTGGGAGGTCCCCCGTTAATAGATATACAAAACCCCATGTTACAAGAAAAGTCATGAACACCTGCACAAACAATATAATGACTAGCTGCTTGCCCATTCTTTTTAGAAAAGAGAAGGAAAAATTCAATCCTATTATGTAGGCAACAAGAGCAAGCGTGACCCCGGTGATGATGACAGTGAATTGTTCGGGTGGAGTGAAATCCAAAACCTGTCCTATGATAATACCGGCGATTATATATGCCAGGATTTCTGTTAATCGCAGCCTGCGTAGTATCCTGCCGAGTATAAATCCAAGTATGAGAATTAAAGCGACGAGGACATAGATATTCATGTCATGTTCATGAACTTAAGTCTGAGCTTTTTCAACAGGCGCTGGACTGTTACTTCTCCCAAGAGTCTTTTATTCTCATCAACAACTGCCAATCTACGGATATTGAAGGAGGAAAACTTCTTCAAGACATCAGCTACAGTTTCTTCCGGCGAGCATACCACAGGATTATGTGTCATGATATCCTGGACGACACTTTCTCTATGCAATATCTCAGCCCTGGGAACTCCAACCATTCTTTCCCTTTTTTGCCCAGGAGGGATCATGGAACGCAGCATATCGTGTTCCGTTACTACGCCCACGACTTTCATTTCCTCACTATTGTTAACCACCCAGGCATGTGCCCTAAGGGAAAGCTTCTTGAGGAACACCGCCCAACCCGCGTTCTCTTCTATATATGGGGTTCTATGCAGGGGTATCATTATCTCTTTTGCTTCTATCCTGTAAAGTTCTTCCATAATATCCTTTCACAAACCGACCCGCCTGGATTTAATAAGAGACTTGCAGTAAAGTTTTACCATGCACTTATGTCAGTATTCTAGTAGAGGAGGGAAGTTTAGGCAAGCGGTAATGACTTGCCCTGCCCTGTTCACTATGTTAACGTAGTCTGCAATCTTGGACGTGTTGGCATGACTTCTATTATTCTTGCCGGTGGTAAAAGTTCGAGGCTTGGCAAGAACAAGGCTCTTCAGGTTATCGATGGCAAAAGTCTTATTCAGTGGGTGGTTGATCGCCTTGCTACGCTCAGTACAGAAATAGTCATAGTGACTGCCGGTGGCGAAGCAATTCCCTGCCACTCGACCGTAGAGATCAAAACTGTCGCCGATATTTATCCTGGAAAGGGTCCGCTGGTGGGTATTTATTCAGGTTTGATATCCTCGTCCGGTTCGCGGGCTGTAGTGGTTGGCTGTGACACACCGTTTCTGAATGTCAGTTTGCTCAAATACATGACTCAAATGTGCTCCATATACGATGTTGTTGTTCCCAGGATAGAAGACAAACTGGAGCCCCTTTGCGCAGTGTATTCCGAGAACTGTTCAGGTCCCATTCAAAGATTGCTGGAGCAAGGTGAACTAAGGATTGACAAGCTTTTTAGCCTGGTTAAGGTTAAGTATGTGGAGGAGGATCAGATCAATAGATTTGACCCGGGGCACTTAAGCTTTTTTAACATAAATAGCCAGGCTGACCTGGACAGGGCAAGAAAACTGGCAACTCAGAAGAGACGGGGAAAATAGTTTAAGCACTCTTCTGGAATTTACAGTTTCTCAACCTTAACCGCGGAGACTTTGAGCTCGGGAATTTTGGATACGGGATCGAGCTTGGGGTTAGTGAGGATATTGGCAGCACTTTCGGCGAAATGGAAAGTCATAAACACCACTCCTGGTGGCAATGCTTCAGTCACTTTAGCTTTAGTGATGACTTCACCGCGACGTGAGCTAACTTTTACCTTGTCACCTTGAGCTATACTAAGCTTTGAAGCATCCTGTGGATTGATTTCCACCGCACCTTCAGGCTCTATCATATTAAGCCCGGACACCTTACGGGTCATCGTCCCGGTATGGAAATGATACAGGCTGCGGCCGGTGCTGAGAACTAAAGGATAGTCTGCATCAGGCATTTCTGCCGGAGGGGTGTATTTCAGTGGCATGAATCTGCCTTTCCCTCTGACAAAAGTGTTCGTGTGTAAGATACATGTGCCTGGGTGATCCTCGGAAGGACAAGGCCATTGAAGTCCTTCATTCCCTAACCTGTCGCAGCTTATGCCACCGTAGCTCGGGGTAAGCTTACGCATTTCCTCCGTTATGTCGGACGAACAATTGCAGTCAAAGCCCTTGGCCCCTAATCTTTGGGCCACCTGAGATATAATCCACCAGTCGGGCTTAGAATCGCCAATTGGCTCAATAGCTTTCCTTACTAGCTGCACCCGGCGCTCAGTATTGGTGAATGTGCCATTCTTTTCAGCAAAGCTGGCTGCGGGCAGAACGACATGAGCAAATTCTGCTGTCTCGGAGAGAAATATATCCTGGACAACTAAAAATTCCAGACGCGCCAATGCTTCCCGAACATGTTGGACATCAGGATCGCTTAATGCCGGGTTTTCACCTACCAAGTATAGTGCCTTTATCTCTTTGCGGTAGGCAGCATCAAACATCTCAACCAAGCTCAACCCCGGAGACGATGGCAGTGAGCATCCCCAGGCGGTCTCGAACTTTTCTCTAATAGCTGGATCGGCCACGGCTTGATAGCCGGGATAGACGTTAGGCAGGCAACCCATATCGCAAGCACCCTGCACATTGTTCTGGCCTC
>JAZFXR010000144.1:0-4642 GCA_036448835.1 Dehalococcoidia bacterium
AAGTCAAATTGACCTAACGGGAATAGCGCTTGAAGTAAAGAAGCAATTGAGTGAAATAACAGTAAAATGGAGAAGAGTACCCGAGTATTGAGTCTACTTTTTCAGTTTCTGTCGTGCTAAGTAATCCTCGATTGCCGACCTAAGAGCCTCCTCGGCCAGGACCGAGCAGTGCATCTTGAGCGGCGGTAGCCCGTCTAAAGCTTCGGTCACTGCCTTGTTGGAGATTTTCAGCGCTTCTTTTATGTTCTTCCCCTTCACCAGCTCAGTGACTATGGAGCTGGTGGCAATGGCTGCTCCACAGCCAAAGGTCTTGAATTTAGCATCAACGATAATTCCGTCATTTACCTTAATGTAAAGCTCCATAATATCGCCACAAACAGGATTCCCGACATGCCCGACGCCGTCGGGGTTCTCTATCTCCCCGACATTGCGAGGATTCTTGAAGTGGTCCATTACCTTCTCGCTGTACAATGACCAGACATCAGACATTTGTATCCACTCCTATTTTTGAGTTTTTAGAAGCGGGGACATGGCTCTCAACTTGGCGACAATTGCAGGCAAGACCTCCAGCACCCGCTCCACGTCTGCCTCCGTGTTTTCTCGCCCCAGGGTGAACCTGAGGGAGCCATGAGCTTGCTCAGGGGAAAGCCCCAGCGCTAGAAGAACATGAGAAGGTTCCAGGCTTGCCGAGCTACAGGCTGAGCCGGTAGAAGCACAGATGCCTTCTAAATCCAGATTTAAAAGCATAGATTCCCCTTCCACAAAGTCAACGCTTACATTGACATTGTTGGGCAGCCTTCTCGTAGGATGACCATTCAAGTGGATGTGGTCAATCTTGTCCATGAGACCTTCAGTTAGCTTGTCCCGAAGACCAGCCAGCCGTTCTGCCTCCGTGTCCATCTCCTGCCTGGCAAGTTCCACGGCTTTGCCCAACCCCACGATAGCAGGAACATTTTCGGTACCGGCCCTACGCATCTTTTCTTGCTCTCCCCCCTGCATAAGGGAGACTAATTTGGTGCCTTTCCTGACATAACGCCCTCCTACTCCTTTTGGTCCGTATAGCTTATGCGCTGACATGGAGAGCAGGTCCACCTTAAGTTTATCCACATTAACCGGGATGTGCCCCACACTTTGCACCGCATCAGTGTGAAAATAGACCTCAGCCTCTTTAGCAATCTCACCTATTTCGCTTATAGGTTCGACAGTGCCTACTTCGTTATTGGCATGAATAATTGAGATAAGGATGGTTTTAGCGGTAATAGCTTTCCTGACATCATCAGGGTCAACCAGGCCGTACTCGTCTACCGGCAGGTAGGTTATCGTGAACCCTCTTCTTTCTAAGAACTGGCACACCTCCATCACCGCATGGTGCTCAATGGAGGCGGTGATGATGTGATTCCCCTTATGTTCGTTAGCATAGGCAATGCCCTTCAGCGCGAAATTATCCGCCTCAGTTCCTCCACTGGTAAAAATAATCTCCTCGCTACGGGCGCCAATAAGTTCCGCAGTCTTAGATCTAGCCTCCTCTACTGCTCCTTTTGCCTCCTGCCCATAAGAATACACGCTCGAAGGATTGCCGAATGCATCGGTAAAAAAAGGCAGCATGGCCTTTACCACATCGGGATGTGTTGGTGTGGTGGCAGCGTGGTCCAGATATATCCTGCGCATCTGACTGTCTATAACCCCAACCCACTATAAAATTGCCACATCTCCCTAAATCTTAATAGGATTTTAGCATTTACATGGTACAATTTAAAAATCAAGGTTGAAAATTAGAATGACAAATCAAAATGCAAAGCTTTTAGCAATAAGTCCTGGCAAATCAGGCAACTACAAGAATTTGGAGAACAGAAACAAGCGAGCATATGGAGCTATCGATATCCTATCGGCATAGTGTATCATAAGGGCTAATTTGTTGGAGGCAACTGGTGGTCGACCGGTCTCCTCCAGCAGAAAAGGTTAGCCTGATGAATCAAGCTACCACAAAATAAGAGAGGACTTTGTACGCAGTGAAATTAATTGTCTTCCTGATCATAGCCAGTCTCTTGGTGATAGGGCTGGTCCTGCCTGGCTGTGTTGTTGAAGAAGAACTGGAGCCAGTACTTTACACCTTCGAAGATGGGAAAATCAACATCGGTGTAGCCGGGGAACTGAACTACACAGTTGGTGAGACGCAATGGGCAGGCGCGATGCTGGCACAGGATGCAATCAACGGCAATGGTGGGCTAGACATAGAAGGTGTGTCCCTTATCTTGGAGTTGGTTCCAATGGATACTGGTGAAGAGACTGTGGACCCTAGTGGGCTCACTGGCGTGTTGAATCTTACGGCGGCGATAGAAGACGTGGACTTCATCCTCGGTGGTTCCCGAACGGAAGCCGTGGAGGTCTACCGGGATGTGGCTATGGAGAATGGAGTGATCTTCATCGACTGCGGTGCTGCGGCAGAGGCACTACAGCACAGTGTAGTCGACGATTACGCAGGCTACCGATTCTGGTTCAAGGGTACGCCGTATAATGAATATTTTTTGGGTCAGAGTGTTGTAAGGACACTTGGAGGAGTCGCAGCGAAACTCAGAGAAGAAATGGGAGTAGCGGCTGATTATACGCTAAATGCCACAATAGTAGCTGATAATTTGGCATGGGCTTATGAACAAGTAGTAGTTATCAAGGGACTGTTGGCTGATGTAAACGTGAACCTTATCCACGATCCATATTGGGTAGATGCTACTGGAAAACAAGTAGAAATGCAGAATGTATTGACTACAATAGCGAGCCTAGATCCCCAGTTCATAATTCCTGTATTCTCCGCTGATGCTGGCGCTCTCTATGATGTGTTGCGTGCGTCCTATGTACCGAATGCCATGTCGGTAGGCATTAATAAACTTGCCCAACTCAAGTCTCCTTGGGCTGTCCAACTTGGGAATCCTCCCGGTGAGAACCAGCCCGCTTGCGCTTACGAGGTTATACTGGATAGCTGGGCAGACGGACTTGAGCAGACCGAGAAGACAGCAGCTTTTCTTGATTCATATATGGCCTATTCAGGAGGAGAGTACCCTCTTAGCAGCGCGGCTACATATGATGCTCTTTTTTGTCTGAAGGCAGCCATCGAAGCCGTGGCATGGTACGACGAAGAGGAAGGGGTTGTATACGCGGAGGCTGACGATATTATTGAATGGCTGGAAAATCCGGCAAACGCGCAGGTGACCACAACTGGATTAACCACTTATTATCCCAGGCCGGAAACAACGGCCAGCGGTAAACCTGCGCTCACCCAAGCCCAAGTACGTTCGTTGTATGATCTCGATAGCTATAATCAGACGTATACGTATGCAGCGAATGACTGGACAATGCCGCCACATACCAGTCACGACCTGGCCTACGGTCCCGGCCTCTTGACTGGCATTGGCGCCCAGTGGCAGTGGGACGGTGTGGCTGGTCTGTGGAAGAAGGTGGGCGTCTGGCCGATGGATTTTGGCGATAGCTACGATGAGGCGTTGACTGACCGGTACGGTTGCTGGAACTTTGCGTACAACGGCACGGTACCACTCGTAATACCTCAGAGTGTAATCAATCACCACACGTCTGAGTAGAAAAAACCAGAGCAAAGTCCGTAGCTCATTGATATACCTGAAGGTGCCCCGAGTAGCCTAAATCACTACTCTCTACTACTACCAACTTCTTTGTTATTGCAGGCCTGTTTCTATTAAGCTGAATCAATGCCCGGAGATTGCCACGCTGCACTCACAGTGATAAGTAAGGAGAAAGGTTCGCAATATCGAGATGGTGAGGTGCTCGAAATGATAGAAAACACAGGGCATGCATCGATGAAGAACTGAAGTGGCTGGACATTGCCTGCCAGTAGGGGTATACTAGCTGGCACATCCGCAAAGCCGCTGTCCCATTAGCCGAAGTGAGGCTGACTAAGTATGGACGAAGTTATTATCTCCCGTGCCATTGTTGAAAGCTACATGAAAGACTTCATGGAGTCAATGGAGACGGACGTTGCTGTAGCTGGAGCAGGCCCTGCCGGGCTTGTTACTGCTTACTACTTGGCGAAAGAAGGAATAAAAACGACAGTATTTGAAAGGCAGCTTCGCGTGGGCGGTGGCATGGCTGGGGGAGGGATGATGTTTAACCGCATCGTCCTTCAGGAAGAAGGCAAGCAAATATTGGATGAGTTTGAAGTTCCAGTTGAAGAATATAAGAAGGGGTACTATGTCGCTGATTCGCTTGAGGTTGTTTCCACTATCTGCGCCCGGGCAATAAAAGCAGGGGCGAAGATTTTTAATTTGATTAGCGTTGAAGATGTTATGGTTCGGGAAAATGATAGGATCACCGGGCTTGTTTTGAATTGGAGCGCTGTTTCCTGGTCGAAGTTACATGTAGACCCTTTAACTGCAAGGTGTAAGGTTGCTGTAGATGCCACCGGGCATGACGCCGAAATCTGCCGTATCGTGGTAGAGAAGATAGGTCCGAAGTTGAGGACAAAGACCGGGGGAGTTATTGGCGAGAAGTCAATGTGGGCTGAGAGAGGAGAAGAAGTAATACTGGAAAACACCAGGGAAGTCTATCCCGGATTAATGGTTGCCGGTATGACGGCAAACGCCGTTTTCGGTTCCCCGAGGATGGGAGCCATTTTTGG
>JAZFXR010000145.1:0-2743 GCA_036448835.1 Dehalococcoidia bacterium
GAAGCGCGACAGATTGCAGAGGGCTTTCACACTAACTAGCTGGCAGACAGCGGGGCCCTGGACCGCTACCATAGCTGTATCGTCCGTGGTATTCTTGATACTGACATCAGGGTTTGATTCTGACCAACGAAATAACCAATTGAGCTTCTGCTCAATATCTCCGGCGTTCCAGACCAGTAGGTACTCATCAACTCCTACGTGATAGACCCACAGATCATCCAGAATACCACCGTCCTCCATACACATAAGGCATAACTGCGAGGAACCTATCTCTAATCTACAAACCGACCTGGTTAATACCTTGTCGAGAAACTGGCTGGCCTTCTTGCCGCTGACCCAGACTCTGCTCATGTGAGACACATCGAACATACCTGCCCGAGAGCGGACTGCATTGTGTTCCTCCAGAATGGACGTGAACCACAAAGGCAGCTCCCAGCCGGCAAAATCCGTCATCCTGGCCTTCAGGTCGCGGTGTACCTTGTTAAGAGGCGTCTTCTTGAATAAGTGCATCACTCAGTCTCCTATCAGACCGTTGCTAAATCACCTTAGCTTTCTACCAACTAACAAAGGGCAACCTGCATTATACAGACTGCCCCTGTCCCTTTACCTGAGAGATTGCCCGTTCACTGCTTGCGGACTTACACCTTTGGTGACCTCATATCAAGGCCTCTCCAGGGAGTCTCACTTGCGGTAGTCCTTCTGCCTGAGAGTTTCAAGACCTCATACCAGTACCTGGTCCCTTGCCCCTTCGGCTCCCCACATGGGGCATCTCCTACCGCAAATTATTAATTCCAGTACAGCTTATAACATGCTCCAACACAGTTGTCAACAGAGCCTACCCCTACCAATAATGGAACGTCGGATTTGGTCAAGAGATTGCTTCATCAGCCCGATTTGAGCGGGGCTCCTCTCATAGTTCGTGTGCTATTAGTCTATCTGTACTAGCTCAAACGGGTGATTGACACTCCCTTCGTCACTGATACAATGACTCTACGAAGGGATACATATGGAAAGAATCTGTGGTTTCTTGATTGTACTGGCGCTGATTGCAGCGATGGCAGGTTGTGTTAGTATTAGTCCTAGCGGCGGCTCTATTGGAGAATATTGTACCCTCAGTATTACCAGTACCGCTGGGGGATCGGTAACCACCCCTGGAGAGGGAACTTTTGCCTGTGCCGAAGGCGAAGTGGTCAACCTTCTGGCCGAGCCTGAGGAGGGCTACCAGTTTACCAGCTGGTCTGGCTGTGTGGGCACCATCGCCAATTTGACCGCTGCCTCGACCACCATCACCGCAAGCGCCAGCTACTCGATACGGGCCGACTTTTCGGGAAATGCATCAAGCCCTCTCGGGATAAACTACACCGAGGCGGAAGCCGAGCAACTGATAATTGTGCTGGTCAATGATGAAAGAGAGCAGTATGACCTGACTACCCTTAGCGAAGACGCTCTGTTAACCAGCCTGGCCAGGGAGCACAGCGCATATATGGCCGAGTACGATCTCCTCACCCATGATCGATTTCCGGGGGAGAGGCCCCTTAGCTATAACATGTCGCCAGGCGATACACGAGGAGAGAACCTGGCCAAGATTCCGACCCAGCAGTACAGTCCAGGTCCCTATCTTTCCCTGCAGGAAGTATGTGAGTGGGCGGTCTCAGGCTGGATGGATAGTCTCGGACACAGGGAAAACATACTGCAACCTATTTTCACCGAGACGGGTGTGGGAGTCTCATTTTCAGAAGAGGGGGCCTTCACATACCTGTACATAACTCAGATTTTCGAGGGCGACTACTAGAAAACCGTCAATCTTTCTGTATCACAAAGTAAACCGAATTATTACGGTCCGGATTATTCTTGAACATCTCGAGTTCCCTCCGGGCCTGGTTAAGTTCTTCAAGATCGTCCGGATCATCGGTACAGCTTGTTTGAGATTTGGCAAACAACTTTTCGAGAGGAGTGAAGTATTCAGTCCACCAGGTGTCTTCACTCACTATGAAATATCCAAGTAGCTTATAGCCACATTTGGAGATCTGTTCTAACTTCTTTTCAACATTTCCTTTTTCGTCATGAATTGCCATAAATCCATTTGGCTTAAGCAACCGCTTCCACTCCCGGATTCCCCTCTCGAAACCGATAACAAATATAGATCCCTCGGACCATATTACATCAAAGCTCTCATCTGGGAAAACCATATCCAACATAGAGCGATTCACTGCCTGAACTCGATTAGAAAATCCAGCCTCCCGTATTTTCCTGTTAAGTTTGTCCAAGGCAGGTTGATCTATATCTATTCCCATTACCTCTCCCTGCCCTAGTCTGGCTAATTCCATAGTCGGGACTCCAGAACCACACCCTATATCCAGGACTCGTGGCTTGTCTAATTTGGGAAGCATCCGAAATGCCCTCCTCGTATATTTCAGCAGGCGTCTTCTTACTATGTCCCTATCCATCTTTCCTAGCTTAACAGGCTATCATGGCTTCTGCTCCTCATTTATACCAAACTGCCGTGCAAGACCATTGAGTTCAGCACGGTGCTCATACAGGGCACACGCGTAGCGCTGTCGCTGGAGCAGCTCTGGTTGCTCGCGAATAGCACGCAAGAATGGGGACTGACATGCCGCGAGCAACCCCCCATGGCGGATATTCTCGTGGGCAACAGGCATAAATGGGCACGGTTCGATATCACCCTGGGAGTTTATGTGGAGCGACGTCCGTCCTGCCCCCGAGCACCGATTCTCTACCCCGT
>JAZFXR010000146.1:0-5649 GCA_036448835.1 Dehalococcoidia bacterium
TCAGGCATACACACGGGGATAAACTATATGCGCGCCATAGCCATGTGTGCCGCAGCAGCAATAGAAAGGGGCAGCGGTAACTTGACTTATCAGGTGAAGGGAATAAGGCATCTTTCTGACCTGAACCTTCAGATTCCGGAAGGTGTTCGAGAACATATTGAAGGGCAGCAAAAGAAGATAAGGGTCACCGGGGCCGTATTTGTGACCATAGAGTCGAAGTCTGCTGGAGGAGAAAGTGACTAATCAAGCGGAAAATAGGACACTGCAAAAACTCGCTAATCTCCAAAGACAGCATAAAGGGCTTATTAACCTCATGCCTCTACAGACAGGTGGTCTTCTTACCGATGCCGCCAGGAAGGCCTTAGTAGAATTTGGGGATGGATACTCTGTATGTGACTTTTGTGAGGGCAGTTTATGTAATGTAACCAATCCCCCCATCCGAGGCTTTGTCACGGAGATTCTACCTCAATTCCTGGGCTGTGAAGTTGCCACTATAACCCACGGGGCTCGAGAAGCCAAATTCATGGTCATGCATTCCCTGACCAAGCCGGGGGACTCAATTATTGTTGATGCCAGCAAGCATTATACAACAGTGGTAGCTGCTGAAAGGGCTGGGCTGAATATAATAGAGGTGCCCAACTCTGGATATCCGGGATTCATAGTCGACGTTAACGAATATGCACCACTCATAAGGCAACATGCCCCTAAGCTAATTCTATTAACTTATCCAGATGGTAACTATGGGAATCTTCCTGATGCAAGAAGATTGGGAGCAATCGCTCAAGAATACAACATTCCTTATGTCCTCAACGGAGCATACGCTGTGGGTAGACTGCCCATAAGTATGGACGAGATAGGGGCTGATTTCGTTATTGGCAGTGGGCACAAAAGCATGGCCTCTACAGGACCTGCTGGCGTGCTGGGAATGAAGAAGAAATGGGAAGAGTCAGTGTTGAGAAAATCGGGCAAATATGGCAAAAAAGAGATAGAACTCCTCGGCTGTACTGTAAGGGGAGTTCCTCTGATAACACTCATGGCTTCTTTTCCCTATGTGAAAGAGAGAGTTGAGCACTGGGATGAACAGGTATCCAAGGCACAATGGTTTTCTGTTGAGCTCGAGAAACTGGGCTTTGAGCAGCTAGGGGAAAAACCACACAGACATGACCTGCTGCACTTTGACACCCCCACTCTCTACCAAATCTCCAAGCGAGTTCGAGAGAGAGGATTTTTCCTCTATAAAGAACTAAAGGAAAGAGGCATTTGGGGGCCACAACCAGGTTTAGCTAAGTCTTTCAAACTTTCTACCTTTGCTGCTGATATGCAACAACTAGCGCTTGTCGTAGATTCCTTCAAGGCTATCTTGAATAAATATAGTTAGCGGACCTGAGCAAGAATCTCACGGTGTCTTTGTGTATAGGCTTTTTTCAAATCCTGTAAATATGCCTGAAATGAAGGGGAGCCAATATTATCGGTGCTCATGATTACGGCGTCTTCCCCATCGCTTGAGTAATACCTCGGACGCCTCCCTATTACTCGGAATCCATATTTCCTGTAAAGTTCCTGCGCTATCTCATTTGAAGCACGCACTTCCAAAGTGACCACGTGGGTACTCAATATCTGTGCCAGTTCAATGGTTGCGATAAGCAAACCCTCACCTATGCCAAGCCGGCGATAACTATCTCTTACACCAATGGCAATAATATGTGCTTCCTTCATCATCATCCAAAAGCCCGAAAAGCCAACTATTGTTTCCCGTACATTGAGATGGCGATCGGTACTGAAGAGCCGTTTGAACCAGGGCGGTTTCTGTGTCTCTTTTCCCTCAGGTTCTGGCACATCCCTCTTATTACAAGCCACTATATAGCGAACGGATGGATTATTTAGATCTTGCTTATATGCCGACTGAGAGCGGAACACCCACTCACCGGGGAAAGCCTCTCTATCGATTTGGGCTACCTGGGGGACATCCTCATATTGCATAGGGCGAATGATAAAACGTGTATCTGACATCAATTGAAATTTTAGCATAGTATCAGCTTTTTCAACTTCGATCCTTTTTTTCATTGTGACAGGGCGACAGGTAATAAAAATCACCTATCCCTGCATTTTAGTCTTGAAACCTGCCTTCTTGCGTACAGGCCAGCAAATAGTTTTCACAAAGGCTACATATTACCGTTGACTATTTACATAATCTGGGGTTATATCTCTGGTCCCAAGCCCTTGACACTAAACGTGCCCCGTCGTCAATCCAGAATATTGCACTGGCCAGAAAGGCTTGCTAGAATAGCTAAAATAATTCTCCCTGAGAAACGAGGTTTTTCAGGCCGAGCTTAATAATAGGGTTGTCGTTGTGATAGATTATCCTGTTTTAGTGCTTAATCAGAGTTATGAGCCCCTTAATCTATGTCGCACGCGTCGAGCCATAGTACTGGTTTTTCGGGGCAAAGCCGAAGTGCTGGAAAATAACAGAGGTGAGCTTCACTCTGCGAACCTCATATTTCAGATACCTTCAGTAATTCGACTCGTCTACATGGTTAAACGTCCCCGTCATCAGAAGAAATTAAGCAGGCTCGAGGTATTTAATCGTGATCATTACATCTGCCAGTATTGTGGTCAACAGACCAAGGAGCTCACCCTAGACCATGTTATTCCACGACGGCGGGGTGGAAAGCACACGTGGGACAATGTGGTCAGTGCGTGTATTCCCTGCAACAGGCACAAGGGCGGACATACTCCGGATGAAGCAAGGATGAAACTCCTCCGCCAGCCATGTCCTCCGCGCAATGATGGTTTTTATATTCCTTATCACCTTATCAATAATCATGGTGAGTGGCAGAAATATCTGCCGTCTTTGAATTAACTTAATCCCGCAGGACTGGCACCTCTTTGGAGTTCCCCAATTTGCTCTGAGTCTAATCGTCTTCCTAAGAAAAACTAAGATTCGTCACCGGGATGAATTAGTTCGTCCAGAGTCACCTCCTTAATCTTCCCATCATCCAATTGTATTGTCACGGTTTCCTTTAATAAGTTAGTGCTGATCACCTTGCCTTTCCCCCAGGATGTTGATACTTCATGCTTCGGCTGAGGCATCTGCTTTCTAACATCTGCATATTCTTTGTTTTCATATGCGAGACAGCAAAGGAGCCTTCCACAGACACCCGATATCTTCATAGGATTCAAGGCCAAGTTCTGTTCTTTTGCCATTTTAATAGATACCGAGGCAAAGCTGGTGAGGGAATTCTGGCAACATAAAGGATAGCCGCACTTGCCAATACCTCCCAGCAACTTGGCTTCATCTCTTGACCCTACCTGCCTTAACTCTATCCGTCTTTCCAGGGCATAGCTTATTTTTCGAACTAAGTCTCGGAAGTCCACCCTCTCCTCAGCGCTGAAGAATATGGTCAGTCGCTCACTTCGGGGATCGTAGCGAGCCGCTAACCACTTCATCTTTAAACCAAGTTGGGCTGCCATTTCATGGCACTTGGCTAAGCCTTCTTTTTCCAGACTTCGCTGAAATTCCCCTAAATCCCCGGCCTCAGCCTGGCGCACCACCACCATTAATTGCTCGCCTGGATGAGACGTGGGTTCAAGAGTAACGACCTTGGCCACCTCTAGACCATACCCGGTATCTACTACTACATAATCGTTCACCTGTGGAGACATCTCACCTGCGTCACAGACGGCTAATTTGCCTTTAGGGCGGAATCTGACTCCAATTGTGTTAGCCATTGAAATATATTATAACTCGGTAACGATATTCTCGTTCAGAACTTCAACCTATTTTTTCGGGGTAAATTGAGCATCAACCATTCAGATGCTAAACGGGGATTAACATTCTTAGAGATTGCATCCTGTAGCAAGCAAAGACTATTAAGAAACTCCTTAATCTCGCCCAGGTTTAATCCCCTGGCCTGTTCTTCTAGAACTGTCTTATAATCCACATTGATAATTGCCTCCTGGCAATCACCTTTAATGAGCATCAAATCACGCCACCAATCGAGCCAAATCTCTATTATTTCTGCTCCGGCTCTCCGGTTCTGACTAAATTGGCTTGTTAGCTCTTGGGCATAGGTAAATCTCTGATCCAAGCTGGCAGTTAATAAGGAGACCATGCTATCTATCCTCTGGGATCGCTGCTCCAATATATCGTCATTTGCCAAAGCGGATAACGCCCAGCCAAACCTACCACGGCACAATTGAGCCAACAGCTTTGCTCTATTATCTTCAACGTTATATGAGTTGACGAGAGCCTCTCGCACGTGCTCTGATGGCACAGGCTTCAACTCCAGCCGCTGACACCGTGAAATAACTGTCGGTAAGAGGTGCTCCTCCTCAGCGACCAATAAAAGCCATACTACGCTTTGTGGTGGCTCTTCTAATATCTTTAGCAGGGAATTAGCCGCCTCAGTAGATAGATATTCGGCGTCGTCAATGATGAACACTTTGCATTTACCTTCATATGGTGGCAGGTTGGCTATGCGTTGCAGCGCTCGAATATCATCAATACCAATCTCCGTCTTAGAATCCAAGCCAATAGGAGTGATATCGGCATGCTTGCCCTCCAGGATTCGCTGGCAAGAACGACATTGACCGCAAGGTAGTTCGGGGCCATCACAATTGAGGGCTTGAGCCAGATTGAAGGCTAAAGTCCCTTTGCCCACATGCCGTGGCCCTACTATAAGATAGGCATGTGCTATAGCATTGGTTTTAATACTGTAATCCAGCAAAGATATAACTTTATCCTGTGCTATAACTTGCCACATGTTAAATCAAGTCCAGACTCATCAAATCCTGGTAAGTTTCCTGGCGCCGAATAAGACGTCCTCGGCCTTCTTTTACCATAACTACAGCTGGCCGACGTATAGCATTATAATTGCTTGACATCGGTATGGAATAAGCGCCGCAAACCGGAATAGCTATGATATCACCAGGACGTAATAAAGCCAATTTGACATCCCTGACCAAGATGTCACCCGATTCGCAGAGCTTGCCGGCGATGGTAACCACCTCTCTTTTCACCTCCGTAACTTTGTTAGCCACCAGAGCCTCGTACTTAGCTCCATAAAGAGCCGGGCGGATATTATCGCTGATGCCACCATCGACACAGACATATTTCTTTACGCCGGGTATCTCCTTTATCGCCCCAACCCTGTATAATGCCACTCCCGCCTGGCCGACAATTGCCCTGCCTGGCTCGATAATGAGCCGAGGGCGACTCAACCCCCGTTCCGAAACAAGACTCTTCAATTTGTCGATCACAGCTCGGGCATAGTCAGCTATTGTGGGCACTTTGGAGTTCAGCGTGTATGGAACGGCAAAACCACCACCGATGTCGAATTCGCGGAGGTCAAAGCCACCTTTCTTACCCATCTCCTGGGCAAAGCGAAGAATACTCTCCATAGCCAGTTCATAGGTCTGAACTTCGGACACAGGGGAGCCGAGATGGAAATGAAAGCCCAGAAGGTTAAGGTTGGAGGCTGACAAAGCCTGGCTTACGGCCTCTTCGGCCTGCCCGGTAGCCAGGGGAAAGCCAAATTTGCTCTCTATCGTCCCGGTAGTAGTATATTGGTGAGTGTGGGGATCGACCCCTGGAGTGAGGCGATGCAAAATATCTTGCTTCATTCCCCTTTCCTTGGCCAGCTTATTAAG
>JAZFXR010000147.1:0-3467 GCA_036448835.1 Dehalococcoidia bacterium
GGCTTCGCCCTGGCTGAGAAAGACCTGGAGATAAGGGGCCCCGGGGAATTTTTCGGCGCCCGCCAGAGCGGCTTGCCCGACCTCAAACTTGCCAAGCTAACCGATTTACACAGTCTGGAACTAGCACGGCAGGAGGCGATAACTCTTTTTCAAAGCGACCCCGACTTAAAGAAAGCCAGACATAAACCTTTACGGCAACAATTGAGCCGGGCATGGTCCGGGGCAGCTGAATGGAGCTGACATATCTTAGATATTGTAGTAAAAGACGAAACTTCGTATAATTCGCTTTCACCTTAATCCGCGCCTATGGGGCGAGGAATTTGTATTTGTTTAGGATTTAATCATGCTCAAGCAAGAATTAGCCATCTGTTTGGAGCAAGCTCTGTCGGAGGCACAGCAAAGAGGTGACCTTGCCTCAGCCGCCTTGCCCGACGTACTTATAGAACATCCTCAAAATCCCGAACACGGAGATTTTGCTTCAGGCCTCCCGTTGAAGCTGGCACGGGCCATGAAGATGTCCCCTATGACTGTAGCCGAAATGATCCTCGCCCATATTGAGGCACCGCCCCAGGTTGACAGGATTTGGGTTGCCGAGCCGGGCTTCATCAATTTCATCCTGAAAGATGACTGGCTGAGCAGGGAGGTGGAATCGGTCCTGGCTGCCGGTGAATCGTATGGTGATATCGAGTTGGGCAAAGGCAATAAGGTCCAACTTGAATTCGTTAGTGTCAACCCCACCGGACCCCTGCACGTAGGTCATGGCCGCGGGGCCGTTTTAGGCAGCACACTGGCCAACGTCCTGACTATCTCTGGATACGCTGTAGAAAAAGAATATTACATAAATGATATGGGTGCCCAGATAGATAACTTCGGTCGTTCTCTTTATGCCCGTTACCAGCAATGCCTGGACAAGGAAGCCGCCATGCCCCCCGCTGGCTACTACGGCAACTACATGATTGATCTGGCTAAAGAAATAGCTCAGGAGCAGGGTGATAAATATTTAGCGCTGCCTGAAGGCGAGGCATTGTCACAGCTGGCGAAGGTTGGGACTGACAAGATGTTACAGGGAATTAAACAAGACCTCGCGCTGCTAAACGTTGTCTTCGATACCTGGTTCGCAGAAAAAAGCCTTTATCAGGGCGGGCAATATGACAGGGTTATGGAACTACTCCAGAGCAAGGGCTATATGGCTAAGAAGGAAAACGCCACCTGGTTTGAATCCAGCGCCCTGGGCGAAGACAAGGACAATGTCCTGGTGCGCAGCAATGGTTCTCCCACCTATTTTGCCTCCGATATTGCCTACCATTACAACAAGTTCCTGGAGCGGGAGTTCGACCAGGTAATTGATATCTGGGGGGCTGACCATCAGGGACACGTCCCTCGAATGAAAGCGGTGCTCAAGGCCTTAGGAAGTGACCCTGAGCGGCTTAAGGTAATAATCTGCCAGTTAGTCACCCTGCGGCGTGGAAAAGAGATAGTCAAAGTATCCAAACGCAGTGGCGATATCATTACTTTGAAAGAGGTGATAGACGAGGTCGGCCCGGATGCCTGTCGCTTTATGTTCCTCTCCCGTTCTGCCGATAGTCAGATGGACTTCGATATGGAGCTCGCCAAGCGGCAATCAGCAGACAATCCTGTGTATTACGTTCAATATGCTCACGCCCGGATCGCCAGCATTCTACAGTTGGCTAACGAGCGGGAGATAGACTGCAGTCAGGGCGATGTTTCTCTGCTCACCACCGAGCCGGAGCTCACCTTAATTCGCCGATTGATACTCCTCCCTGAAATGGTAGAACAGGTGGCAGTTACTCTCGAGCCTCACCATCTGCCTTACTACGCCCAGGATTTGGCCACCGTATTTCACAGCTTCTATAAACAATGCCGGGTCGTCTCTGAAGACGAAGCGCTAACCAAGGCTCGCCTCAAGCTGGTCAAGGCAACTCAGATTGCCCTGGCTAAAGTCCTCCACCTCATGGGCATGAGCGCGCCGGAAAAGATGTAATTATCTCTTTCAAGGTCATGCGACAGTTGAGATATCTCCAACCTATCAGAGAAGGACAAAATCCAGCATAGTATTACGCAAATTCTCAGGCGGAATCGTGCCACTACCCAGAATGTTTATCTAAAAGATATAATAATACGAGGTGTGGCATTAACGAGAAGTGCTGAACATGTTCGGTACTGAAAGCTAAGGCGGACACAAGATGACAGCTACACATATATTGGCGATCCTGGGAGTCTTGTTCACTATTGGCTTCTTAGGGGATTACCTTTTCAAGAAAATAAGCTTTCCCGACATACTAGTGCTACTGGCTTTGGGTTACGTGGCAGGGCCTGTCTTGCATATTGTAGACCCGGCCTGGGTAGCCCCGGCAGCGCCGGTCATAGCCAAGCTATCCCTGGTCGTGATTCTATTTAACGGCGGTTTGGGCCTTGATTTTTCCGAAGCTCGGGCCAATGCGCCCAGGGCAATAGCGCTCTCTTTAGTTGGCATGGCGGCCAGCATGACAGTGGCGACGGCCTTTGTTCACTATGTTCTGGATTGGGATTTGATGAGTAGCCTGTTGCTTGGCGCCATCGTGGGCGGCACAAGTCCTGCTATCGTAATGCCTCTCGTCAAGCGAGCTAAAGTCTCCGCTGAGGTCTCATATCTCCTAAATATAGAATCCGCTCTTAATGGTGCCCTGAAGATTGTGATTGCCCTAGTTATCCTGGAAGTCATGACCGTTGGGGCAACCGGGAATATAGGTCCTGTGATTGCTAAAGCTATCGGCATGCGCTTTCTTATAGGACTGGGAATTGGTGGCGCCGCCGGTTTCGCCTGGCTCTGGGTGCTGACGTTCATAGAAGGCGAACTGTATGATGATATCTTGACCTTAGCTGTCCTTTTCTTACTTTATCTCGCCGTGGAGAGTCTGGCGGGCAGCGGGCCGATTTTCGCTCTCGTGTTCGGCTTGATCCTGGGAAATGGCACGGATTTTGCCAGATTTCTACGCACTAAGAGGACTGTCGAGATCCACAATACCATGATGACATTCCACTCTCAAATATATTTCATAGTGAAGACATTCTTTTTTGCTTACCTGGGACTGATGATAACCTTCGACGACCCCAACGTAATTGTACCGAGTATCCTCCTGTCCCTGGTGCTACTGGGGGTAAGAAGCATAGTAGTCCCTGCTATTTCCATCGGTAAAAAGCGCTTGCGTGCCAGCACCGGAATACTAGCTACGATGATGCCCCGAGGTCTATCCGCTGCCGTGGTAGCCGAAATAGCTGCTATCTCGGCAATTCCCAATGCCCGGCTTTATCCTGAGATAACCATAGTGGTTATCATAACCACTGTCATAATCTCAGCTGTAGGTATTCCCCTCTTTGCCAGGAAACCGCCGGAGGAATATGGTGAGACAAAGCAAAAAGGTGGGACATCAAATTCAACTTGAGCTAGCCACAGGCATTACTCCACC